>NZ_JBFULQ010000695.1:0-2450 GCF_054049815.1 Mesorhizobium sp. P5_C1
GTCTTTGCCAGCGAGGATTCCAAAAACTACCGCATAGCCGTTGCCATACGGGTGCCGGCGCCGACGGGCGAAGATCTGGTCCTTTCGATTTCCATCCCGACCGGACGCATCCGGGATGTGATGATGCCTGCTGTTCTTGAGGGGTGGACGGTTGGTGTTGGAGATCGCCACGGAAGTTACGTGGCACGTTCCAGGTCGCATCAGGAGATGAGCGGCAAGCCTGGATTGCCGGAATATCTGGAAAAGATCGTTGGCCGCTCCGGCAGCTTCACATCCCGCAACTTCGAGGGCACCACGCTGCTGGCGGGCTACTACCGATCCTCCTATTCCGATTGGTTCTATACCGCCAACGTGCCGCTTTCCGAGGTGCAGGCGCCGCTATGGCGCTCGCTCGCGGCAATTTGCGGGATCGGCCTGCTGGCACTTCTTGTGTCGATCGCTCTCGGCTACGTCGTGGGAAAGCGCTTCACTGGAGCGACCACCGACCTAGCTGCCCGAGCTGAGGCGCTTGGTCAGGGCCGCGCAGTTGAGCCCATGTCCACCACGGTTGCGGAGTTCGGCGCCATTGCGCAGGCGCTGGTAGACGCCGAGCGCGCCATCGCCGAGCGCCGGTATGAATTGGAGACAGTACTGGAGACGGTGCCGGCAGCGGTCTGGTTCACCTATGACCCCCAAGCCCTACAGGTCATTCGCAATCGCTTCGCGGCGGAACTCATGGGTTTGCCGACCGACGCCCGCAAATCGTTTGGCGCGCCCGACCTCGTGATCAACACCGTGGCGGTCAAGGACGGGCATACGGTGAGCCGAGAGGACCGGCCTCTGAGCCGGGCCATGCGTGGAGAGCTGACAGACAACGAAGAATTCGCCTATACGCTTCCGTCTGGCGTGGAGCGCTTTCTGCTCTCGAGCGCGCGTCCGATCCGCAGCCCGGGCGGCAGCATAATTGGTGCCGTGCAGATCAGCCTCGATATAACCGACCGCAGACGCGGCGAAGAGCATCGCAAATTGCTGGTCAACGAACTCAACCACCGCGTCAAGAACACGCTTTCGGTGGTCCAGGCAATCGCAAGCCAGACGATCCGCAACGCAACCACTTTGCCCGAGGCAGGACGGGTCCTGTCCGACCGGCTCATCTCGCTGGCGAAGGCGCACGATATCCTGACGCAGAAGAACTGGAGCGGCGCCGATCTCCATGATCTGGTCACAGCCTCGATCAAGCCACACGCTCCGATCGAACGATTTCAAATCAGCGGAGGGAAGGTTTGGCTTCCGCCCAACGTCGCCCTTTCATGTGCTCTAGCACTTCATGAACTTACGACAAATGCGATCAAATATGGGGCGTTGTCGAATTCAAACGGCAGGGTTTCGCTATCCTGGAAGCTTGTTGGTCAAAAACAGCAACGCCAACTTGAACTCGAATGGCGAGAGACTGGTGGCCCGACCGTCGGTCCCGTCGAGCGCAAGGGGTTTGGCACCCAGCTCCTGGAGCGCATATTCGACTCCGATTCCGCGGGACGCGTGGTGCTGACTTTCGAAAGATCGGGACTGGTCTGCCTTTTCCAGGTGAACCTGTCTGAGCCGAATGAGGCTGAAGCACATTTTCCAGGCAGCGAAACTTAGACCTCGCTGTTCAGTCCAAACTATTTTCGGGTGCGCCAATGGCGCATGGCGGACCCTTGGAAGTCATTCGCTTGAGTTGATTGCCGGCGTGTCGCTTCTGGCACCGTGTGATTTCAGGCTGCGTCGCAAGAACGGCGACAGATGGGATCGTCAGACCATCAATCCGCAGTCTTGCCCAATGTGTCGGCGACGACCGCACCGCGCTTGCCCATGGGCAGGGCAGGGCCCGTGGTCGAGTCAACGGCCGTCTGATGTTCCATCTCCGCGTTGATGGCGGCGCCGGCAATAAGGATGATGACTGAAATCCAAGTCCACATCATCAAGCCGACCACCGCGCCAAGCGATCCGTACGTGGCGTTGTAGTTGGCGAAATGCTGCAGATAGAACGAGAAGAGCCACGATGCCCCGATCCAGACAGTGGTCGCGATCAAGGCTCCCCAACTCAGCCATCGCCACTTGGCATACTCTCGACTCGGCCCGAAGCGATAGAGCAGGGAAATGCCGGTCAGCGTGGTGCAAACCAGGATCGGCCATCGGGACGCCGCAACAAGCGTTTCGGTCCAGGCATCAAGGTAGAAATAGCGCAACAATGCCGGAACGACGCCCACGGTCAGCAACAGCACGATGCCAATCAGCAAGGCTCCGACCGTAAACAGGATCGACATCAGGTTGAGGGTGATGAAGCTGCGTTTCTCGCGCTCTTCATAAGCAATGTTCATGGCGTCGAAGAGCGCCTTCATGCCGCTGTTGGCGCTCCATAACGCGATGCCAAGGCCGATGAAGAAGCCGGTTCCGAGAGCACCCGGTTTCTGCTTGGCCAGGGCCTGCAA
>NZ_JBFULQ010000696.1:0-2445 GCF_054049815.1 Mesorhizobium sp. P5_C1
TTCTTTGGGCCGTGTATGCCATGAATTGCAGCGTGCAAAGGAAGATGAAACCAGCCGCCACCGACGCGTGAATGGGATTGTTGAAGAGCCAAGGCTCCGGTCTGGTTCCGTGAAGGATGTCCGAATAGCCGGTGTCCGCCGCCAGGAAGACAAGACTGAGGACCATGAACCAGAGGACGAGCTGCCCAGGCCGCCTGACAAACAGCAAGAGGGCGAAGCCGGTCGTCGCATAAAACAGCGGAAACAGGTAGATGCCTTCGGCGGCACCCAGCTGGTGGGTGCCGAAATAGACGATCGCCAGTCGGATGAAGACATAGAGCGACCAACCCAGGCAGAGACCGCCGACCCATCCGATCAGTGGCTTGCTGTAGGTCCATAGGTCCTGCCTGAACCAGCGGATGGCTGCGACCGCGGCGAGCGCTATCCCCGCGAAGCGGTAAGTGTCAGCCTCGCGCCAGACCGCGGAGGCCATGGCGAGAATGGCGAATGCCGCAAGGACTAGAAGCACTGTGTAGCGCGGCGAGTCGGCCCTGGCATAATCCGGAATTTCGCGCGGCAAGGGCGGCCGCAGCAGGACGTGATGCAGGCGGCTCAACTCGTCCTTGGCCCGGAACGCCCCGGCGTCCAGCCGGCTCGGCCAGGCAAGCCGCGCGAATTTGTAGCTGCCCGAGGGGCCGGCTATGCCGGAAATCTTGCTGCTGGCGGCGAAGCCGAGCACGTTTTTGCGGACCGAATAGACTTTCAGGCCGGTATCCCAAAATCGTTCGAGTGCGACGTCCCACGGCATTTTCATCACCGCGAGCGCCGACAACAGCCCTTGCGCGCCCTCCCGCGTCACCAGATAGGCCGCGGCCGAGCCCTGCGGGCCATGCAGCGCGCGACCGATCTCGTCGCCTTCCGTCGTCTCGACGGCGCGCATGAAGAAGCTCATGCGATGGTTGTTTAGCTTGATGACGTCGAAATCCGGCACCGCGGCGATGATGGCCTGGATGCGCCGCATGGTGTTTTCGCTGAAGAGGACGTCGTCCTCGACAATCAGGCCATAGGCGCTGCCACCGGCCAGGAACGTTTCCAGCGCCTGGATGTGGCTGCGGTAACAGGCATATTCGCCGGGCAGAATGTCGCGCCCGCTCAACTTGCGCGCGGTTGGAAGATCGATCTCCGTCCAGTCCGCCTTGGCAAGCGCGCGGCCGTCGATAGCCGCAATGCGCTGCAAGGTCAGGCCGGACGCTTCGGCGCTGGCGAGCAATTCGCTCCAGCGACCGGTCTCGCGATCGAGGTTGATGGCGAAGATGGGAAGGTTCATTGAAGTTCCATTTTGACCGCCACCCGTCTTGGTGGAATCTTCGATGACCTTGTATGGAAAAGAGAGAGATGTTCAAGGCTATACTGTTGAGGCTATGTGCATGCTTCGGACGGCCAGCTTGAAGAGATCGTCCGAGTTCGCGTGAGCCATCACATGGCCGCCACGCACCATGGTCGCTGAAAGGCAGTGCCGAGTGGCGGACAATGCACAAGCCCTCTGTGCATGACCATGAAACAGGTGATTGCGGCCAACGTACGATCAAAAAGCCGAAGAACACGATCGGACGCCAAATCGGAATCTCTCGGCGCTGGGCGTTTCCTGCGGTTGGCTTGTCCGCAACGATTGACCCTAGCGCAACAAGGCCGGCGCGTCCGCTTGCGGGGGGTGCGGGACGGACGCGCCGACGTCACCAACAACGCCGAGCCATCTTTCTGACTCGTACGACCGCGGTCGGTACGCCGGCAGTCATGCCGTTGCCTCGCCGAGATGGTCTTAGGTTGTAGGTCCGGTCCGGAGGGTGGGACCGCTGTGAAAATGTAACATGGGCGCGAGTGATTTGACTGTTCCACACTGAACAGTCCTCAACGGCCCCTGTCCCTGAGGTGAGGATTGTCGTGCAGGACGACGTTCAGGAGGGAGTTGTGAACCTCCAAATCTCCATTGTAGTGGATGAACCCGAGCTTGCGGAACTTGTTCATGAACGTGCTGACGCGCGACCTGGTGGTGCCAACCATCTCCGCGAGCGTCTCCTGGCTTATCTTCGGTATGACAGGCTGAGGGCTCCCCTCCCTGCCAAAGTTTGCCATCAGAAGGAGCAGCCTCGCCAGACGCTTCTCGCTCGAATTGAAAAGCTGGTCTACCAGGTCCTCTTCGACGCGGGCGTTCCTCGCCAGCAAATAGGACATGAACATCTCTGAGAACTTCGGCTCTTCCCGCAGCACCCGCGTGATTGATGCTTTATCAAGCCGCATAATGACGCTGTCCATCATCGCGGAAACTGTAGCCAACCGCAGCGGCTGGCCGGACAAGCAGCCTTCGCCGAAGAAATCCCCGCTCTCATGGAGAGCGACGATCGCTTCCTTGCCCTGCTCCGATACGATGCAGACTTTGACCTTGCCCTTCTGGATGTAGAAGACGGA
>NZ_JBFULQ010000697.1:0-2435 GCF_054049815.1 Mesorhizobium sp. P5_C1
GACTGAAGACCGGCCAGTGCCTGGCAAGCGCCTTGAGAGCGCCGTCGGAGAGCTTCTTCGAAGGCACTGGATCGAGGACGCGCGTGTATTCGAACGCACTGGCTTCATCCAGTGGCCGCTGCTTGGCATCCGACATGTCCTTGAAGAACTGGCCCGAAATCCGGAAGTTCAGGGACTTCCAATCCGACCGAAGCGCAGGCAGATACCGGAACATGTACTTGAAAGAGCGCGGCACGATATCCACTACGTTTTCGTGGCCTGAGGCAATCGTGTAGCCACCGTCCAGGCGCTTTCGCAGCGCGAAGTCTTCGCACCACATCGCCTCTTCCGGCCCCCCTTCCAAGGGGTTGGTCCGCAGCACAGAAGCAGTGACATTAAGCTGCGGAATATCGATACCGTAGCGGCGGGCGAAGAAATTACTCCAGGCACCACCGGCCAGCACCACGGAATCGCAGGCGATCGGTCCATGCTCGGTGACGACACCAGACACCCGACCGGCCGAAAGCTCCAGACCTCGAACGGCGCATTCGACCAGAATATTCGCCCCTCGATCGCGGGCGGCCAATGCGATGGCCGGTCCGGCCAATTGCGGTTCAGCGCGTCCATCGCTGGGCGTTGACAAGGCGCCATGAAGCGGCAGGTCAAGCTCAGGGTATTTGTCCTTCAGTTCCCTCGCAGACAGAAGATTGGAAGACACCTGAAAACTTTGAAGCTGATCACGATACACCGCATTTTGGGCCTGATCGCCTTCCGAAGGGGCGGTGAAGACGATGCCCGTCTGGCGGTACCCCGTCTCGCGGCCAGTGCGCTCGACGAGGCCATTCCAGATTTTCTTGGCCTCGATCATGAGCGGCATCTCGCGGATATCCCGGCGAGAAAGGCGCACCCACCCCCAGTTCCGGCTCGACTGCTCGCAGGCGATACCTCCCTTTTCGCAGAGGGCCACCGAATGGCCACGCTCCGCGAGTTCCAACGCGGTTGAAGCACCGACAATGCCGCCGCCAATTACGACCACATCCACGCGCGGCGGAATTTTCTCGTCACTGGCAACCGGGACGACATAGGGACCAGGCATATCACTCCTTTGCCGCGTTTCTCAAAAA
This sequence comes from Mesorhizobium sp. P5_C1, assembly GCF_054049815.1. Taxonomy (NCBI): domain Bacteria; kingdom Pseudomonadati; phylum Pseudomonadota; class Alphaproteobacteria; order Hyphomicrobiales; family Phyllobacteriaceae; genus Mesorhizobium; species Mesorhizobium sp. P5_C1. The sequence goes on from NZ_JBFULQ010000697.1 coordinate 1,104, forward strand.
TATCGGCAGCACTATCCAATCGGTTGTATTATTTATACAATCGTTTGGATTGTCAACGGCGTAATTCATTGCTATAGAAACGGGGAGAGCCGAGCGGCCATCACGTGAGCCGTAGGATCGCGACGTGCAGCGTGCCGCCGGCGACCGCCTGTTTCAATTCTTGGGAGGAAATTATGGAATATCGTCTGCTTGGCCGTTCGGGCCTCAAGATTTCGACCGTCACAGTGGGTACGATGACCTTCGGCGGGGTAGGCTGGGCAAGGACAGTCGGCGACCTCGGCGTCTCCGAAGCCAGACGGCTGGTCGATCTTTGCCTGGATGCCGGCGTCAATCTCATCGACACCGCCGACGTCTATTCCGATGGCAAGTCCGAAGAGATAGTTGGCGACATCCTCGGCGGCAAGCGCAAGGACGGCGTGCTGCTTGCCACCAAGGCGCGTTTCCGCATGGGCAACGGCCCCAACGATGTCGGCTCGTCTCGCCAGCACCTGATCGCTGCCTGCGAGGCAAGCCTCAGGCGCTTGAAGACCGATGTCATCGACTTGTACCAACTCCACGAATGGGACGGACAGACGCCCCTCGAAGAAACGATGGAGGCGCTCGACACGCTCGTTCGGGATGGCAAGGTTCGCTATATCGGCTGCTCGAACTTTTCCGGCTGGCACATCATGAAGGCTCTCGGCGTGAGCGAGAAAGACAAGCGCCAGCGCTTCGTCAGCCAGCAGATCCACTACACGCTGGAAGCGCGTGAGGCCGAATATGAGCTGCTTCCGATTGCCGTAGACCAAGGCCTTGGTGTGCTTCTSTGGAGCCCGCTCGCAGGCGGTCTGCTCTCTGGCAAGCATCGGCGAAACCAAGCCGCGCCTGAGGGCACGCGCCAGTTCGCCGGCTGGACGGAACCGCCGATCCGCGACGAAAATCGACTGTGGAACATCGTCGATACGTTGGTTTCAATTGCGGAAAGCCGCGGCGTTTCGGCCGCGCAGGTGGCGCTTGCTTGGCTAATAGGACGAAAGGCAATCACCTCAGTCATCATCGGTGGACGGACGGAAGCGCAGTTCAAAGACAACCTGGCAGCAGCCGACCTGAACCTGACCGCGGAGGAGCGGAAACGTCTGGATGAGGTTAGTGTGCCGCCGATCATCTACCCCTACTGGCACCAGTTGGGTACAGCGAGCGACAGGCTGAGCGAGGCGGACATGACAGCGCACGCCCCGCACATGAATTAGTCGAACTCTGTTAGCGGCGCCCCTCGAGCAGCGTCGTGACACACAAATCGCCCAAACGGGGATGACCTTAGAAACAACGATCGCGGAACTGCCTCCCCTTGAG
>NZ_JBFULQ010000698.1:0-2429 GCF_054049815.1 Mesorhizobium sp. P5_C1
ATCCTACTGGATCCGCTTCTATTGAAATCCCGTAAAACGCGAAGGCTCCGGCATTTGTTGGAGCCTTCGCAAAGAATTTCAGGGCCGAGGGATAGGGCCTTTCGGCTGACGTCATTCCTCGGTGCCGGATCGAGCCGGCTGCGCTTGCGGCGGTGGCTCCCATCCAAAAACACTGCGTCCGCCCAGCATGTGCGACTGGTCGAACTCGCCTGCCACGATTTCCTTCAGGCTGGGACCGGTGACATAGCGCTCGACCTGGCGTGACTGGTCGTCCAGCCGTCTCAATGCATCGATTTCCTCGGTGCGGCCGAGCTTGGCCTTGTGAACGGCCGATTTCAGCACGCCGATCGTCTCGTCATAGACTTTCAGCGGCACGGGGAACGGGTGCCTGTCCTTGCCGCCATGGGCCAGCGAGAACCGGCCGGGGTCCGAGAACCGGCATGGCGCTCCATGCACGACCTCGGCMACCATCGCCAATGCACGCACGGTGCGGGCACCGACGCCTGGCACCAAGAGCAGCTCCGGGAAATCCGCAGGCCCGCGTTCGACGGCGGCGGCGATATTGCCGTGCAGGCGGCGCATGACGACATCGCTTTCGCGGACGTCGTGATGGGCCGGCATGATCAGATGCGGCAGCAGGGGCTGCGCGGGAGCGGGTGGCGAGCCGTGCTCCAGCAAGGCGAACTCTTTCACGATGCGATCGGGACCCAGATCCCGCAGCAGCTCCAGTTGGCCGTGACGCGAAGCATCGGCGCGCCGGTCGGTCAGATTGACGATCTCGCCCTGATTGGCGCCTTCGATCGCGGCATGCGGCTGGTCGACAAAGCTCGTCAGCCCCTCGGACAGCCAGTGGTAGCGACGCGCCACCTTGCTGTCGCCGTTCATGCCTTGTTGCACCACGACCCACTCGCCATCGTCGGTAACGATGAAGCCATGAAGGTAGAGGTCGAAGCCGTCCTGAACGGCGGCGCTATCGACCTTGGCGACCAGCCGACTGGCCTTGGCCAGGCCCGACCCGTCGAAACCGACGCGCTCGCCGATCAATGTCAGTTCGTGCGGAGTCTTGCGCGAATGTGCGCCACGTCCGCCACAGACATGGATCCCGAGTTCGTCGGAGAGTGGAGACAGGCCACGTTTCAGGGCGCCGACAACGCTTGTCGTGATGCCGGAGGAATGCCAGTCCATCCCCATCACCGCGCCGAAAGACTGGAACCAGAACGGGTGTGCCAGGCGGCGCAGCAATTCGGTGCGACCATAGTGATGGATGATCGCCTCGCACATCACCGCCCCAAGGCGCGTCATGCGATCACCGAGCCATTTGGGCACGCGACCGCCATGCAGTGGGAGATCAGCACTTCCAGATCGTTGCGCCAATTTCTGCCGCCCGCGTTGCTCGTTGATAAGAGATAGGTGTTGCGCACCTGTCAGGGAAGCCAATCGTAGGAACGATTTGCACGGAAACCCGTTTGCCCTGACTGGAAACAGGATGAGCAAAATGGTCGCCCCGCGTGCTGCCTGGAAGGGTTTTTTGAAGGTTGGTTCGGTGTCCTGCGGCGTGAAGATCGTCGGCGCCACCAGCGAGGCGTCGAAGGTTCATTTCAGGATATTGAACCGCAAGGACGGACTCCCGGTCAAAAGCGTCTACGCCGACGAGGACACTGGAAAGCCGGTCGACGCGGAAGACCAGGTGAAGGGCTTCGAAGTCGAAAAGGATGAGTTCCTCCAGATCGARCCCGACGACATCAAGGCGCTCAAGCTGACGTCGAAGCATACGCTCGAGGTCGGCGAGTTCGTGTYGATTGACGAGGTCGATACGCGCTATCTCGAGAAACCCTACTATTTGATCCCGGCCGATGGAGCTGCACTGGAGGCCTACTGCGTGATCCGCGATGCCATGAAGAACAAGGGCGTCGCTGCACGATCCTGYRTCGTGCTSTATYAGCGCGGCCGSGARGTTSTGATCCAGCCCTATGGCAAGGGCATGGTGATGACCGAGCTGCGMAACCACAATGAAATGGTCTCGCAGGACAGCGTGTTCGATGGCTTGAAGAAGCAGAAATATGATCCCGAGCTGCTTGAAATCGCCGGCATGCTCATCGACAAGAAGGTGACGACATTCGATCCTTCGAAGTTCGAGGACACCTACGAAGATGCGCTGATCGCCATGATCGATGCCAAACGCAGGGGCAAGCAGCCGCCGAAGCCCGCGCCGAAGCCGAAAGAGAACGTCATCAACCTGGCCGAGGTGCTGAAAAAGAGCCTCAAGCAGGAAGGGTTGGGGCCGCCTACAAAGAGCGCCTCGCCGAAACGCAAGATTGCTTAGCACCTGTCGTCGCTGGCACGCGCCAACACGCTAGAATTGATCGAAGTGGAGAACGGCAGCCACGTGGTAGGCCGGCACGGTTGCAGCCTTCGGGGTGGCGCTGGGC
>NZ_JBFULQ010000699.1:0-2423 GCF_054049815.1 Mesorhizobium sp. P5_C1
TTCCTGACGAGGTCATCGTGTCTGCGCCCGACGCCACGCATGTCGAACTGCCGGAAGATTGTCCTTTCCCCTTGTCGCTCGTTTTCGGACCGATGGGATCGTCTGCCCAGCGGAACACGGCTCTCGTACCTTCCCTGGCGCGCTTCGACATCATCACATTCTTCGACGACGATTTCGTTCCGTCCACCGAATACCTGGCGCAGGTCGAGAAAGCTTTCGTGGAAAATGACGGATGGGCGGTGGTGATGGGCATGGTCGTCAGGGACGGGGCCACGAATGCCGGCCTCACCTGGGAAGATGCCGAAGCCGCCTTGCGGGAAGCCCGGGGCAAAAAACATGATGGGCCACCGGTGGTCGATCATGTCGGTGCGTACGGATGCAACATGTCCTTCCGGTCCTCGTTTGTCGGAGATTTGCGCTTCGACGAGCGCCTGGTCCTGTACGGCTGGCAGGAAGACATCGACTTCACCAGCCAAATGAGATCCAAAGGTCGCGTGGTCTGCGTCACTGCAATCACGGGCGTCCATCTCGGCATCAAGTCAGGCCGGGTCAGCGGAAAGCGGTTCGGCTATTCGCAGGTTGCGAATGCGATCTACCTGATCAGGAAGGGCTCCGTTCCGGCCTCTTTCGCGCTTCCCCTGATGTTCAGGAATATTGCAGCCAACCTCGCAAAGAGCCTGCGGCCCGAGCCGTATATCGATCGCAGGGGCAGGCTCAGGGGCAACATGCTGGCGATCCTGCACATCGCCATGGGACGAATCGAACCCGAATACATCCTGAAAATCTGACGGCGGGAAAGACAATGCGGAAATGGCTCTTGACGGTGGCGGCGGCTTCATTGGCGGCAGCAGCTGCCTGCCCCTTGCCGACGATGGCTGCCGAGTATCTCCTCGGACCCCAGGACAAGGTCAGGCTCAAGGTTTACGAATGGCGCGCATCACGCGACGTGATCTTCGAATGGACGGCTCTCAACGACAGCTTCGTTGTCGGTGCCGACGGCACGCTCTTCCTTCCATTCGTCGGCCAGATACGAGCGCAAGGCACCGCCCCCGGCGACCTCGCCCGTGCGATCGGCGACCGCCTGATGCAGCAGATGGGACTCGGCCGCCAGCCGGATGTCGCCGTCGAGATTGTCCAGTACAGGCCGTTCTACATCGTCGGCTACGTCACGCAGCCCGGCGAGTTTCCCTTCAGACCCGGACTGACGGTCTTGCAGGCGATGGGAATCGCCGGCGGCTTGCGAACACGCGAGGAGGACATGTCGAGGCTCGAGCGTGAAGTCATCGCGGGCCAGGGCGACGTGGGTCTGCTGGCGCTGAGCAACGTCAGTCTGCTCGCCCGCAAAGCGCGGCTGGAATCGGAACTGGCTGGCAGCGACGACATCGCCTTCCCTGCGCAACTGATGGACAGAGCTTCGAACGAGACGGTCGCGGTTGCGATGGAGCAGGAGCGCAAGATCTTCGCTGTCCGCAAGGACGCCATGGCGACGCAACTCCGTGCGCTCCGCGAACTCAAGGATTTCCTCGAAAAGGAACTGACCTCGCTCGGCCAGCAGATGGCCTTCCACGACCAACAGATCGAACTCATCCAGAAGGAACTCGCGGGTGTTTCGGCCCTTGTCCAGAAGGGGTTGGCGGTTGCACCGCGGGAACTCTCTCTACAGGGAACGGTCGCACAGATGCAGAGCGACAGGTTGGTTGCCGAGACCTCGCTTTTGCGAGTCAGGCAGGAGATAAGCAAGACCGACATCGAGATCCTCAACCTCGCCAATAGCCAAGCCAGCGAAGTCGCCGCTTCCTTGCGCGAGACGCAGCTGCAGCTCAACGAAGTGACCAGCAAGGCCAACACCGCGGTGCAGTTGCTGCACGATACCGAGGTCACGGCACCTGCTCTGCTCGCCCTTAGAGAGCGCGGCGAACGGGCCAAGCCGATCTTCAAGATCGTGAGGATGACGGACAGCGGCTCGCAAGAGCTCACGGCTGAGGAAACCACGCCGATCGAGCCAGGCGATACCGTGAAGATCGATATCCCCCCGCCGCCGTCCGGCTTGGCCGCCCTCCCTGCAGGCGGCAGCGTGCAGGCAGAGACGCTCCCGATTCAGGGCACCAACTGATCAAACTTGCATGGTTCAGTGAGGTCCTCACCCGTCGCACCCATTGGCGTGCGCTTCGGCTGGAAGCCGCCTGGAAGCACGAAGAACAAGGGCGCAAGAAAACTGGGGGCTATGCCTAACCGGATCGTCTGCGCAATACCCTGGCACTTGCCATGCACTTTGAGGCCGCATATCAGTGAGCACACGCTGACGAAACCTTCCCTGCCGCAGTGAGTCGATCAGTGCTGCGGGTATCATTGGAGATTTCGGTGCTCATGAGTGTCGTGGCTGTATCGGCGGGGGGCGTTCTGTTGGGACTGCGGTTCAAGGC
>NZ_JBFULQ010000700.1:0-2422 GCF_054049815.1 Mesorhizobium sp. P5_C1
GAAGGGCATCAGCATCCACGTCAATGCAGGCGAAACCGTTGCCGTGGTTGGCGAATCCGGATCCGGCAAGAGCCAGACGATGATGGCGGCGATGAGCCTGCTGGCCTCGAATGGCGAAGCCACCGGCAGTGTCGACTATCGCGGCCGCAACCTTCTGACATTGAGCAAATCCGAACTGAACAAGGTCCGCGGCGCCAAGATCAGCATGATCTTCCAGGAGCCGATGACCTCGCTCGATCCGCTCTATTCGATCGGCAACCAGCTGATCGAACCGATCCGCYGGCATCGGGGCTTGAATGCCGCCGAGGCGCACGAAGAGGCGCTCAAGCTGCTGCGCCTCGTGCATATCCCCGATCCCGAGCGGCGGATGAAATCCTACCCGCATGAAATGTCGGGTGGCCAGCGCCAGCGCGTCATGATCGCCATGGCGCTTGCCAACGACCCGGACATCCTGATCGCCGACGAGCCGACGACGGCGCTCGACGTGACCATCCAGGCGCAGATCCTGATGCTTCTGGCCGAGCTGCAACGCAAGCTCGGCATGGCGATCGTCTTCATCACCCACGATCTCGGCATCGTCCGGCGCTTCGCCGACCGCGTCTATGTCATGCGCCAGGGCGAGGTCGTCGAGGAGGGGGAGGCGGAGGCCATCTTCGTCAATCCGCAGCATGCCTATACGAAAATGCTGCTGGCGGCCGAGCCGACGGGCAGCAAGGCGCCGCCGCCTGCCAATGCCCCGGTGGTGCTCGAAGGCAGGAATGTCGAAGTGACATTCAGGATCGGCGGCGGGTTTCTTGCTGGCGAGCCGCTGATGCTGCGCGCCGTCGACCACATCTCGATCCGGCTGCAGCGCAACCAGACCATCGGCATTGTCGGTGAATCCGGCTCGGGCAAATCGACGCTCGGCCGCGCCTTGCTGAGGCTGTTGCCGAGCGATGGCCTCATCCGTTTCGGCGACCGCGACATTTCCACCGCCGACCGACAGGCGATGCGGCCGCTGCGGCGCGAGATGCAACTGGTCTTCCAGGACCCGTTCGGTTCGCTGTCGCCGCGCATGACCGTCGGCCAGGTTATCACCGAAGGGCTGCTGGTGCATGAGCCGAACCTGTCGGGCAAGCAACGCGATCAACGCGCGGTCGAGGCCTTGAACGAAGTCGGCCTCGATCCCAATGCACGCAACCGCTACCCGCACGAATTCTCCGGCGGGCAACGGCAGCGCATCGCCATCGCGCGGGCCATGATCCTGAAGCCCAAACTGGTGGTGCTGGACGAGCCGACCTCGGCCCTCGACCGCTCGGTGCAGAAGCAGATCGTCGAACTGCTGCGCAAGCTGCAGGCAGACCACGAACTGTCCTACCTCTTCATCAGCCACGATCTCTCGGTCGTGCGCGCCATGGCCGACTACATCATCGYCATGAAGCAAGGCAAGATCGTCGAGGAGGGGCCGACCGAGGCGATCTTCAGCAACCCGCAGCACGCCTACACACAGACGCTGATGGCCGCCGCGATCGACGTCACACGCTTCAGGCTGAGCGCCTGAAGCGCGTCCGCCCGGGTGAGCTCAAGCTCATTGCGAAGGCGAGGTGCATCGGCGTGCCCTGGCGCTGGCAAGAGCCGCTTGTTGCTGTTTCAGGCGGTCGATCCTGGCCGTTTCGCGCTCCGCGACCGCGCCCTTCACGCGTGCGCCGCCAAGCAGCCAGCGTGGAACGCTGGTGTTGGCGACCTTGCCGCGGGTGATTGCGGTTTGCGAGATGTCGCGCGCGACGTCACCCATCGCGCTGTTGAGCTCGGCGCAGCTCATGCTGTCGTATTTCGCCGGATCGACGGTTCGGCCGATCGACGAACAGCCGGCGAGAAGAAACAGTGCAATCACAAGAGCCGGTGGTGAGGCTGTCGTTGAAATCAGATTCATGTCCGCACCCCGGCACAGCCGCTTCACTGGCTCTATCACATGCATCGAACTACTAGAGCCGACGGCGATCTTCGTCAAAGTTTCCGATCGCTACGGAACCCATCGCAGAGCCGAACCCATCGCCACATGAACACACGGGGGGGGGGGCGCAAAATTTCAGGAACGTTCTCGGTCACTCGAAGTTGGTGTCCGTCGAGTGCACTAAAACAATGACTGGTAAACGGGGAAGCCCGTCCCGGCTGACGCTGGGGCGGGCTTTCTTTTCGTGTTCGCTTGGGCAGGCAGTGGGCGATCAGTAGCCGTCGTTTTCGATGACCACGGGGTGGTGGTGATAGTGACGGTGAGTGGAAACGGAGCCTGTCACGACGACGGTGTCTGGGCGATGATGCCGTCTCACGACGACCATGTCTCCGCGATGATGCCGGCGTCCATGATCGTAGAACGCAACTTCGCCATGGCGGCGGTGATGCAAGCGCTGACCGTCCTCGTTGATGATCCTGACGCTGTTGT
>NZ_JBFULQ010000701.1:0-2421 GCF_054049815.1 Mesorhizobium sp. P5_C1
GGACTGTGTTGCAATGCATCGGCCCAAAAATCGGTATCGATTCTTGGAAAGCATGATGCTTCACTTTGAAGACGCCGGCGCCGGAGTGACCCGGCGCCGTCCTTTAAAGGATGAATCGCGACAAATCTGTGTTTCTGGAGAGGTCGCCGACATGCTTTTCCACATAGGCGGCGTCGATGGTGACCGCGGTGCCGTTGCGGTCGGGCGCGTCATAGGAGATCTCGTCCAGCACCCGCTCCATCACTGTCTGCAGCCGCCTTGCACCGATATTCTCGACGCTGGCATTGAGGTCGACGGCGATGCCGGCCAGCGAATCGATGGCGTCGTCGGTGAAGGTCAGGTCGACGCCTTCGGTCTTCATCAGCGCGATATACTGCTTGATCAGGCTGGCTTCGGTCTCGGTCAGGATGCGGACGAAATCGTCCTTCTCCAGCGCCCGCAATTCGACGCGGATCGGCAACCGGCCCTGCAATTCCGGCAACAGGTCCGACGGCTTCGAGACATGGAACGCCCCGGAGGCGATGAACAGGATGTGGTCGGTCTTCAACGGCCCATATTTGGTCGCCACCGTGGTGCCTTCGATCAGCGGCAGCAGGTCGCGCTGCACGCCTTCGCGGGAAACGCCGGCGCCCATGCCGCCTTCACGCGACGCGATCTTGTCGATCTCGTCGAGGAAGACGATGCCGTCATTCTCCGTCGCGTCCAGCGCCCGGCGCACCACCTCCTCCTGGTCGAGCAGCTTGTCGGACTCGTCGCCGACCAGCAGCGCGTAGGATTCCTTGACCGTCGTCTTGCGCGTCTTGGTTTTCTTGCCGCCCATTGCCTTCGACAGCATGTCGTTGATGTTCAGCACGCCGATATTGGCGCCCGGCATGCCGGGTATCTCGAAGCCGGGCATGCCGCCATTGCCGGTGTCGGCCACTTCGATCTCGATCTCCTTGTCGTCGAGTTCGCCGTCGCGCAGCTTCTTGCGGAAGCTATCGCGCGTCGCCGGGCTCGCCGTCTTGCCGACCAGCGCCTCCAGCACGCGTTCCTCGGCGTTGATGTGGGCGCGTGCCTTGACGTCCTCGCGCATCTTCTCGCGCACCAGGCCGATGGCGATCTCGACCAGGTCGCGGATGATCTGTTCGACATCGCGGCCGACATAGCCGACTTCGGTGAACTTGGTTGCCTCGACCTTGACGAAAGGCGCCCCGGCAAGGCGCGCAAGGCGGCGTGAAATCTCGGTCTTGCCGACGCCCGTCGGCCCGATCATCAGGATGTTCTTCGGCATCACCTCTTCGCGCATCTGGCCTTCCAGCTGCTGGCGGCGCCAGCGGTTGCGCAGGGCGATGGCCACTGCGCGCTTGGCGTCCTTCTGGCCGATGATGAAGCGGTCGAGTTCCGAAACGATTTCGCGGGGGGAGAATGTGCTCATATCACTAAATTCCACTTTGCCACTGCTTGATGGCCTCGAACGGACGCAGCAGCATGATCACGTTGAGTGTCAGATTGTCCCGGATGAGATAGCCGGTACCGAGTTCGAAGATGATGGCGAGGCTGACGATCACCCATATAGGTAGCCTTCGCGCCATCACAAATCCCAGCACCATGGCCAGTGTGTCGGACACCGAATTGATGATGCTGTCGCCGTAATAGTTGAGCGAGATCGTGCCCGCGCGGTAGCGCTCGATGATGAACGGGCTGTTTTCCAGCAACTCCCAGCCGCCTTCGATGAGGACCGCGAACGCCAGCCTCAAGCCGATCGGCGAACGCGGAAACAGGAACCGTGCCAGCGCATAGAACAGGAAGCCGTGGATGATGTGCGAGAACGTGTACCAGTCCGAAATGTGCTGGGAGTTCTCGGAACTGTTCACCACGCCGTGCCAGAGCTTGACGTAACCGCAGGTGCAGATCGGCGGATGACCCATGCCGTAAAGGGCTCCGGCCTGGAAGATGAGCAGGGCCAGCACAAGCAGCAGCCCCATTCGCCAGCTGTCTTCATAGGCCGAGTAGCTGTTGTCGTCGCCCGATGCATTCATGCCCTATTGCCTCTCTTCCGCGTCGCCGTCTCGACCATCACAAAGCCCGTCACGCCTTCAGCGGCGGTAGCCGGCGGATCACGGCCGCAGGCAAGGTGGGTTTGACGACAATCCGCCGGATACGCTGCCAGCCAGCCCCGAACACAATAATCAGCGCGCCGACAACGACCAGGATCAAGGCAAAAGGCGGGACGCCCGTCGAATCGGAGGCGGAATTCACCAGATAATAGATGCCCAGCGAGCCGAAGTAAGCCAACGTAGGAACCAGAAGCGAACGGCGGTCTATGGCGAGCGCGACATAGAGGAAGCCAAGGATCAGGATCGTCAGCATAATGGTTGCATTGGCGTCCGGTGCGATATGTCCGAATACCACGTTCTGGCCGGTTGCCATGATAAAGAG
>NZ_JBFULQ010000702.1:0-2418 GCF_054049815.1 Mesorhizobium sp. P5_C1
ATCCGTGGCGCAAAAAGCTGTCTGGATTCCACCTCGGGCGCCGCTCTAATGGCTTGCCGCAAGCATCTCTTGCCATTACTGCGGGAGAGACTCATTCCACACACCGAAGGTAGTGATGGCAAACGCAGCGTCAATGCGCGAGGAAGCGGAATCGATTGCAGTGAAGGCTCTGGGCTTCGTCGCCTCCGATCCGGAGCTGTTGCCGCGCTTTCTGGCAATCACCGGCATCGAGGCGCATTCGATCCGCAAGGCTGCCGGCGAACCAGGATTCCTGGCTGGCGTCCTGCAGTTCATTCTCGCCCACGAACCGACGCTGATGCGGTTTGCCGAGGAAACCGGCACGCCGCCAGCAGCTGTCGGCAAGGCCTTGCGGGCGCTGCCGCTGGGCGACGACAACCATGAGCATTCCATATGAGCGATGATCCCGAGACAGCGCGCCAGATCGAGGAACTGGCGGCGGACAGCCGCCCGCTGCTGGTGCTCGATGTCGACGACGTGGTGCTCGAATTCATCCGCCCTTTCCCGCATTTCCTCAAGGCGCGTGGTTTCGGCCTGACGCTGGCCTCGTTCCGGCTGACCGGCAACATCGCCGAGACGGCGAGCGGCCGCCTGATCGAACAGCCCGAAGTCACAGCACTTCTGGGCGATTTCTTTGACGCCCAAGCCGACTGGCAGAGCATCGCCGACGGTGCCGCGGATGCCCTGACGGGATTGGCCGATCGCGCCGAGATCATTCTGCTGACGGCCATGCCGCACAAGCACCGTGCCGTGCGTCGCGCCCATCTCGATGCACTCGGGCTGAGCTACCCGCTCCTGACCACTGAAATGGCCAAGGGACCAGCAGTGGCCAGGCTTCGCGGTAACAGCGGCCGGCCAGTGGTTTTCGTCGACGATCAGCCGCACAATCTGGCGTCGGTGCGGGCCTCGGTCGCCGACGCCGGTCTGTTCCATCTGATGGTCGACAATTCGCTRCGCGCATTCCTGCCGCCGGTGCCGGACGACATCATCGTCGTCCAGGACTGGCACGAAGCCGCGCCGAAGATTGCGAACGCGCTGGGGCTCTAACGCAATTCCAGGAAAAAGTTTGAAACGGTTTTCCGCCCGGAATTGCGCCAAAACAGAGAGATAGAGGCCAGCCTCAGGGATTCAGCTTCGCTCCCGCCCCGCCGCTGTCGTCCCCACTGTCGTCGCCGCTGTCATCCACACTGTCGTCCACGGCCGGATCGGCGGGCTTGACCATGACGCCGTTGACCATGACTGAACCGTCGGCCTTGGCGTTGACGACCCATTCGATGCGTCCATCGGGCAGGGTCTTGCCAAAACCCTTCACCATGAGAGCGGCAGGTACGTACTGCGCCACCTCCGGCTCCGACTTTGCCGCCGTCTGCAGGCCCTCGACGAGCTTGTCGAAGCCGGTGACGTCGATCGTCACGCTTGCCTCCGGCTTCTCGTCGGGGAAGGTCATTTCACCTTCCAGGGCGATCTCCGTATCCTTGTTCTTCACGGTGCTGTGGCCGATCACGACCTTCGGCGTCTTGGCCATGAAGTCGGCTTTGATTTGGTCGCCGAAATCAGCCGACAGCGGCGGATTCTTATTGAGATCAAAGGCTTCGATCGTCTTCTTCGCCATACTGTCGAGATCGATATTGGCGCCGCCGAAGTTCAGGTCGACATCGGTGGGCAACAGCGCCACGCTCCAACTCGGCAGAAGCTGTTGCGGCACGGTCAGCCCCGACGCCTTGATGGCATAGCTGATCTTGCCGTTCTGGGCGACGCCGTCGGACGCGAACGCAGTGCTGAGTTGCGTCGCGCCGAAATTGCCGACCGGGCTTTCCACCGTGRAATCCCTGAAACCGTAGGTTCCCTCGACATGCTCCCAAACCGGCAAGGCGGYGAGCAGAAGCGATTTGAGTTGCGCCTGGTTTGCCTTCAGCGTCGTCTCGTCTTCATTGGCCACGGCAAACGCCAGGAGATCGAGCAGCGGCTTTGTCCGCACTCCCTTGCCGCTGGCCTCGACCGACAGCTCCGGCGATTTGACGTTGACGGGGAATTTCAGCCCGCTTTCAGGGTCGTCGAAATTGATCGTCTCGACGAAATCAGACACCTTTTGCGAGGTTGTGAAATCGACACCGCCGGTCGCGGACTTGGTCGTGGCGATCGTTGCTGTGCCGGCTCCGGTGCTTGCTTCCATATGCTGTTTGGCATCCTTCGATGCCATCGTCATGCCGGCCATCGAGCTGCTGCCGCTGGTGAAGGCCGCCAGATTGGGGTCGTAGACCCCGGAACCCTTGCCCTCCTTGATCGAAAACTGCGTGCTTTGCAGACCCTCKGGCCCGTTGAACTCGAAGGAGGCGCTCTGCGAAAAATCCATCGAGACATCCCAGGATCCGTCGCTGCGCGGCTTGACCATCAAGGCAT
>NZ_JBFULQ010000703.1:0-2409 GCF_054049815.1 Mesorhizobium sp. P5_C1
CGCCGGCGGGCAGTCAGGATCAGCGACGGTCGTCCATTCTCGCCGATCTTGTAGGTATAGAACTTCTCGGCGCCGTCTGCGGCCGCTTCCCGGGTCTTGCGTCCGAGCGCGTCGTAGCTGGTCGTGACGACCATTCCCAGCGGGCTGGTAGTTGTCGCGACCGCACCCTGCCGCGGGCCGTCGTAGGTCATCTTCGTCGTCTGGTCGAGTTCTGCTGCAACACCGGACGGCTTGGTGTGGCTGAGCAGCAGCGTGCCGGTGGCGTCGTAGACCGCAAGCTCGGTCGTTCCGATTTCGTCGGCAACCGAAATGCTGTTGCCGAAAACATCATAGCCCATCGTCTTCGCCAGCTTGCGGCTGGCGCTGCGGAACTGCTCCAGTGCGGGCGGCAGCGCGCCCAGGCCTGAAAGGACCTCAAGCGAGCGCGATCCCATCCTGCCGCCGGAATTCGGCAGGTAGGTGAAGCTCTCGCGGCTGAGCAGCCGCGTCCCGGCGAGGATACGCCGTTCGGACGCGGCATTGACGATGCCGAGCGCCGCGAGATCGGTGCGCGACTGAGCGTAGTCTGTCTGGGTCGTGCGGCTGAAACCGGGAACCGTAAGGTTCTCCGGGCCAGGGACGTCTCGCACCCGGACCGTCTCCGAAGCTGCCATGTTGAACGCGTCGAAGTCGGCATAGGACTGGGTCTTGACCGGATCCTTGCATTCGGGATCGGCCGGATCCTGCTGCTCGGCCTGACCTGCGGATTCGGTCAGCGTGTCCTTGACCTTCCTGAGATAGGACGAACCGTCGCCACGCGAAAATGCCTCCCATACCGACGATTCGCATTTCAGCATCATGCCGGTCGTCGGCAGCTTCTGGCTGCGCGTAGCGGTCGACAGAGAGTGCAGCGCCGCCGCTGACGGATCGAGCGTCTCGGTTGCCTCAGCGCTCGCGACGAGCGTCGCCTCGGGCTTTACTTCGTATGTCTTGCGGATCTTCAGCTTGCCGGCAAGGTTCAGGTCGGCCGCCCTCTCCGCGAAGGTGTAATACTGTTCGCGATCGAGGCGGGAACGCTGCGTGACGCGCTGGCCGGCCGCGTTCTCATCGCCGTAAGCGACCTTCTCGACCTCCGAGAAGCCGATGAAGCGGCGATTGATCACGTCATAGAAGGGATTGTGGTAGAAATATTCGTCCGTCTGCACCTGGGCGCGAACCTGGCCGGGTATGCCCTGCGACGTGACGAGCTGCTTGGCGACGACAACGGGGAAATGCAGGTTGCGCGTCGGCTGGCCGTTGGCGCGGTCGCGCAGCATCTCGTCGATCGAGGTCGCATAGCGAATGTCGTGCCGACGTCCGGAATCGAAGTCGACGACCGTCAACAGGTTCGCCTTGACGAGTTGCATGGTTGCGGTTCGGTTGAAGTCGATGATGACGACGGGCTTCACCTCGTCACCGGACGGTTTCTGGAACACGATGATTTCGGTCTGGCCGTCGCCGTCGATGTCGGCGACGCGCGAGGCGAAGGTCTGTGTCGACGTGCCGAGTTGAACCCGCAGATTGAGCGCGATGCTGAGCGGATCCTTCAGGTAGGTCCCGTCGCCGAAGCCGAGCCAGATGCGCATCTGGTCGGTGCGCTCGCCCATCGACGCGAAATCGATGATGCCGTCGCCATTGGCGTCGATGTACCACATCGTGGCGAGGTTCTCGCCGGGCTGCATGCCGCCAATCTTCGAGAAGGTGCCGTGACCGCAGACGGGGTCGTTGATCGTGGCGTCGCCAAACAGCAGGGCATTCGGGTCCGTCGAGAAGATGTTGCCCTGGTTCTCGTAGAGGCAAAAGCCCTGGTCGGCTGGACGGATGACGACAAGATCGGGCAGCCGGTCGCCATTGATGTCGACCATCCGCACATTGTTGCGGCCGAGTATCTGGCCGTCCTGGCTGTTGAATGGGAACGCCTTGGTCAGCGCGCCGAAATTGACGCTGTAACCGCCATCGGCCTGGCGCCGGGTGAGATTGAGAAATATCCGCCATTCGGTGCGGCCATCAGCGTTGAGGCGCGTCGTGACGATGTCGGACATGCTGTCCATATTGACGTCGGCGAAGCGGCCGTTGCCGCCCGCGAATGTCGTCGGCGAGACGCCGGGCAGCGGGATCGAGCGGCCGAGATAAGGGAAGGTCCCATCGGCCTTGCCGTCATAGACGTGCATCAGCCCATCTTCGATTTCGACGATATCGACGAAGCTGTCGCCGAGGATGTCGGCAAAAGCGAAGCGATTGTCGGTGAGCCGGGGCGCGATCTGGCGCATCAGTCCAGCCTCGGTCGGACGCGACAGCACGAGTTGGGTGGTGTCGCCGAAGGCGCTGTTCAGGTCGCCGCTGCCGAGATGCACGGTCGCGCCGTCATCCTTGGTCTGCACGATATCGACC
>NZ_JBFULQ010000704.1:0-2407 GCF_054049815.1 Mesorhizobium sp. P5_C1
GAACGGTTGGGCCTTCGAAGCGCAAATCAATAGCTATGGCAAAGTCGTCATCCGGTATCGCGCGAAAATCTATCGATTCCGCCCGCTCGCTCCAGCGGTTCTCGACCCTCCGCCGTTCGGCGGATATGACCCCGTGACGCAGCGCCGGTGTGGACTGCAGGGGCCTTGGTTCATCATTGAAAACGGTGACGGTTCATTCTTTGCTCACCCTGGTTGGCCTGGCTGCGAGACACCTTCGAGGATCGATCGCAGCTCCTCTCTGCCCCTGGCGATCCGCGACGTCAGTGTCCCCACGGGAATGCCCAGCGCCTTCCTGGCATCGGCATAGGAGAGGCCTTCGACCGCGACTAGCACGAGTGCTGCGCGTCGTTCGGGATTGATCTGCTGAAGCGCCGAGAATACGTCCACGAATACGAGCCTGTCGGCCTGTGGCGACGTCGCGATCGCATCTATCGTTTCTGAGATCGTGATCACTGCCTGGGCATGGCGTTTGGCGCGCCGCAACTGGTCGACGAACAGATTGTGCATGATCGTGAGCAGCCAGCGGCGTGGCGTATCGCCGGCCGTCCAGTTCGCCATCCTCGACAGCGCCYGTTCGAGGCTGTCCTGCACAAGGTCGTCGGCGGCATCGCGGTCCCGCAACAGCGCGCGCGCATAACCACGCAGCCGTGGGATCTCCGCGACGATCGCTCGCCTGCGTTCGTCAGTGATCTCGGCCGCCGCGCCGCTTTCTGAAGAAGAAGCGTCAGCCGAACGAAAACTCGGCTGCGGCGAAACATCAGGCGGAAGGTCGAGTTGCGTCATGTTCGTGGTCATCAGGCGATGCGCAATGGCGGCGATTGCAATTTGTGATCCGGACTGAACTCGGTCGGCCGCGAACCTGACGGCCACAGCCATCCTCTGGTTCGGGACTGCACATCTGGTCTGTCAGGCATGTGCCGGCGCCTTTCCTGGCTCTAGCTGTGTCCAATCGAAGCTGTTCGGCTGGGGGCTGTCGGCGCCACCATGGCGGACCCGACTGAGGCCTTCTTTTCGAAACGACTACATTCTTTCGCGAAGCAATTGTGGGCGACCCAATGCTGAGGAAGAAGATGTGTTCGCCGGAATGCTGGCCCATCACTCGGCCGGGCCGAGTGACATCCTCGCCGCAGGGGCAGGCACGTCTTCTGCACCACCCTTCAGGTAGGTCCAATAGAGAGGAAGTCCGGTGAAGAGGAAACCGCCAGCAATGTTGCCCAAGGTCACGGGTATCTGGTTCCAGTACCACCAGTCTGCGAAGCTGATCTTGGCCCCGAGCATCATCCCCATGGGAATGACGAACATGTTGACGACGCAGTGCTCGAATCCGAGCGCGAAGAAGGCGAATATGGGCAACCAGCATCCGACGATCCTGCCGAGGGTGGACTTCGAACTCATCCCCATGACGACGCCGAGGCAGACCATCCAGTTGCAGAGCATGGCCTTGACGAAGGCGGTCACCAGTCCGTCGTATCCATACGGCTCATAGGCGATCGTCTTCGCTTCGGCGAGCGCACGCAGATGATCTCCGAGCGCACTCGCCCCAACATTGCCGACATCGGTCAGGACGACATAGAACAGCCCGGCAAAGATGAGCGAACCGAGCATGTTGCCGACGAAAACCCAGAACCAATTGGCCAACATCCGGCCGACTGTCGTACGGTGAGCGATGACGGCCAGGGGTACCAGGCCAAAATTCCCGGTCACGAGCTCGAGGCCAAGGATGATGATGATGGCAAATCCCACCGGGAAGGTGAGAGCGCCGACGAGCGCGACATTTGTCTGAAGCGCACCCTCCAGGGCCATGCTCGTCGCGAAGGCAAGCAGCGCCCCGGAAAGCATGCCGCGGATCAAAAGATCAGGAACGCTGTGAGCGGCCTTAGCGGCGCCGAGATCCACCATTGCCCGCACGATTTCGCGCGGCGAGAGGCTGTCGTTCATGATCGCTATCCTTCTGCGCCGAGCAGGCTGGTTCCGCATTTCAGAGCCGCAAGGAGCGGCAACTGCGGTCTGGCTGAAGGGATCGCAACTGTCGTCGTGGCCAGAAAGCGCGTTGCGATACCCATGACGTCTCCCATGCGTTGCCAACCAGGACCGATTGGCACGCTGATTGTCACTTCAGGGATGAATAGCCGACAGCACTTCGCGGCGACATTCTACGGAGGGTAACCGGATTACGCACTTGATTTAGGCCAGACATTCCTTGGTATGTCTTGTCGGCCAAGGAACTGAAGCGATCGCTCAGCTAGATAATGATGTCGCCGCTGGCAATTCCGTAAATGCCAACGAGGCAACCAAGTGCCGCAGCCGCCAACACTATCCATTCTACACCGACCAACACTTGCTTGTTCTGTTCCCGTCTGACCTGAACATAGAGCAGCGTACCGGG
>NZ_JBFULQ010000705.1:0-2403 GCF_054049815.1 Mesorhizobium sp. P5_C1
GTCATATGACGTCTCCGACACACCCATTATGCTCTTTCCCACCGGCGTGGGAGGGGTTCTTTATGGTCCCAAGTCACTATCGCCAGAAGCGGTCGACGAAGACAAGTTCATCGAACTCTGTCCCCAAGGTGATGATATCTGGCTGTTCTGGATGGGCCAGCGGGTCGGTAGCAAATACATAAAGACGCAAAAGCGCTGGGTAGAATTTCCATGGAAAGGATCGCAGGATTCCGCTCTGCATTTGACCAACGTCGGGACCGGAATGAATGACGAGCAGATCCGCAAGGTCACGAGCCACTTTGGCCTTCCTTCATCGACAAGACTTTCTTCTGCCCAGCTGAAAAGCCTGTCTTTCACTACTGAAGAAATGGTCACAAGGATCCTGAAAGAAATCGATTCGAAAGGCGTGCTTACACCCGACGATTGCCGGCTTTTATGGACCGAAGGCACTGCCGGAGGCGACTAGCGCAGCTTGGGTTCGACTAGGGTCCGGACCATAAGTTCGCGATTGAGATCGGCGGTACTTCCCACGCAGGCCTTAGAAAGATGGATCGTTCCCAAGCCGTGCGAGGATTGCCCGCGCCTCGTCGCTGATTTCGCGGACAATCTCGGCGGCCGGCTGGACGCGGCGGACGAGGCTGACGCCTTGGCCCGACCATAGGGCAAGGGCGTCGATATCGCCCTCGTCACCCGATCCCGGCGTATGAGATTGGTATGCAACCACGTCGCCATATGACGACTTTGCAACGACCGCGCCTTCGTGGGGACGCCTACCCGCCGGCGGGCGTCCGGCTGCCTCCCAAGCTTCAATCGTTTTGTTGCGAAGGCTACGATGCGGAGCGTCGGGCCAGCCGACATCGAAAACAGTCCCGTATTCTGTGTCCGTCTCCTTAGCTGTCAGGATGCGGTCGCGATAGCGCGGGTGGATTGGAGCTTCGATGCTCGCAAGAAAGCGGGTACCGATCCAAGTGCCCGCGGCACCAAGTGCCATCGCCGCGGCTAGACCGCGTCCATCCGCAATGCCACCGGCAGCAAGAACGGGGACTGGCGCGACCTGGTCAACAACCGTCGGAACCAACGCCATCGTGGCAACTGTACCGTAAACGTGGCCACCTGCCTCCCAGCCCTGCGCGACGATTGCGTCGGCACCATCTGCGGCTGATATCAGAGCCTGTTCGGCGCCTCCTGTATGCAGGACCTTTGCCCCGCCACGATGCGCCGCAGCCGTCAGCGAACCTGCCTGGCCCCAGAAAAATGAGACTACCGGCACGCCTTCTTCCAAACAGATCGCGAGGCGCTCCTCCTGCGGATAAGTCAACACGAGATTGACGCCGAACGGCCGTTTGGTCAGGGCCTTGGTGGCCCGAATTTCTGCGCGTACGCTTCAGGCGGGCTCCAGCCGAGGGCGAGCATCCCGAGACCGCCTGCATTGCTCACCGCGGCGGCGAATTGCGGAGAAGTAGCTCCACCCATGGCCGCCTGGACAATCGGAATTTCTATGCCGACAAGAGTGGTGAAGGCGTTGGGCATTGCGCTCCCCCCTGAATCCTTTATCCGGGCGCGGCCTTTTGCCCGATTTTGGGACGGTGGTTCAAAGGAGGCACGGAATCAACGGGGATTTCGCCGCAAAGGGAGACTACAAGGATGAAGAGCGCCATTGCGGTGATGATGGCGGCGTTGCGCTCGATCTGCAGTGCGGCTGCGGCCATTGACTGGGCAGCGGCCACACTTCGCCGGCTGCCGGAACATTGGTGTTCGGCATGGCCGTCAGTCAACAACCTCGCCGCCGTGCGCGCCGCCCTCGAAGCGGCCGGTGTCGAGTTCATCCCCGAAAATGGTGGCGGCGCCGGGGTGAGGCTGAGGAAGGTTTGACGGTACTATTTTTGCGCTGTCACTGCGGAGCTTCGACGGTAATCTTGATCGCGGCATAGTAAGCCGCAGCATTGGCGATGTCTTCATCGCTCAGGCTCTTAGTGACCAACGACATCATATAACTCTTGCGCTCTCCGGCCTTGTAAGCCATCAGCGAGTGGACGAGATAGTCGTACTTCTGCCCGGCGAGATTGGGCGCTTCGCCACCGGTGGGCAGAGCTCTGCCGAGGCCATTCGTGCCGTGGCACCCTTGGCATTTCACTATGACTTTCTGACCGGCGATGCTGTCGCCTGCTGCCTGCGCAAATGACGAGGTGACCACGATGCCAGCCAGGAGGATCACAACACGCAAACTATGCATCGAAGTCCTCCCATCGGTTGACAAACAAATGTTCAATCTAAGAGCTTTCCGAGCGCGGTCCAGCTATGAGCGACCGCAAGCGAGTTTGCGCCTCCAGTCGAATATTAGCAAGCGCTTGACTAATGCCCCTCGCGCTCCAGAATCTTCTCCATGGTGCGGGGAATTGGCAT
>NZ_JBFULQ010000706.1:0-2399 GCF_054049815.1 Mesorhizobium sp. P5_C1
GCATCGCGCTGTCGTCGATACCGGTGCTGATGGTGGCGTTGTTGATGTTCGGCATCATCTCGGCGCTGTTCGGACCGATCAAGTACGGCATCTTGCCGGATCATCTCGAGCGCAAGGAATTGCCCGGCGCCAACGCCTGGATCGAATCGGCGACCTTCGCCGCCATCCTCGGTGGCACCATCGCCGGCGGCATCGTCTCGGCCGATGGCATAGGCGTCTCGGTCTTCGGGCCGATCATGATGATCCTCGCCGTGAGTTGCTGGATCGTCAGCCGCTACATCCCGTCCACCGGTTCTGCCGCCCCCGACCTCGTCATCGACAAAAACGTCTTTCGCTCGACCTGGCGGCAGGTCAACGGATTGCGTGGCGACAAGCGGATCTGGCGCGCCGGGCTGATGACGTCCTGGTTCTGGCTGATCGGCGCCATCGTTCTTTCGATCCTGCCGACCTTGATCAAGGATTCGCTCGGCGGCAACGAGATCGCCGTGACTGCCTATCTCGCGGTGTTCGCCGTTTCGATCGCCATTGGCTCGGCCATTGCCGCGTGGATGTCGCAGGGACGCATCGTGCTGTTGCCTGCACCGGTCGGCACGGCGCTGCTGGCGCTGTTTGGACTGGACCTGGCCTGGACCATCTGGAGCATGCAGCCTTCGCCCAGGACTGAGACCCTTGCCCTGTTCTTCGCCGGGCCAAACACGATCCATGTTGCGATCGACCTCGCCGGCATGGCGATTGCCAGCGCCTT
This sequence comes from Mesorhizobium sp. P5_C1, assembly GCF_054049815.1. Lineage (NCBI taxonomy): Bacteria > Pseudomonadati > Pseudomonadota > Alphaproteobacteria > Hyphomicrobiales > Phyllobacteriaceae > Mesorhizobium > Mesorhizobium sp. P5_C1. The sequence continues at coordinate 746 of NZ_JBFULQ010000706.1, forward strand.
CCTCGTGGTGCCGACCTTTGCTGCCGTGCAGGCATGGTCGCCCGAAGCGAGTCGTGCCCGCGTCGTCGCCGCCGTCAGCATCGTCAACGCAGGCTTCATGACGGTCGGCGGCATACTCGTCGCCGCGATCCAGTCAGCCGGCGTCTCCACCGGAGCCATCCTGTTCGGCCTTGCTGCGGCCAACGCCATCGCCGCCTGGCTGATGCTGAAATACCTGCCGACCAACGCTTTCCGTGATTTTGTCTCCATTCTGTTCCGCGCTTTCCATCGGCTGGAAGTCGAGGGCATGGAGAACCTCAAGGCGGCAGGCAAAGCGCCGATCCTGGCGCTCAACCATGTCAGCTTCCTCGACGGTCCCCTGGCCTTGACCCTGACCGATGAGGAGCCGGTCTTCGCCATCGACCACACCATCGCCCAGGCCTGGTGGATGAAGCCGTTCATGAAACTCGCCCGCGCGCTGCCGCTCAACCCATCCAAGCCGATGTCGACCCGCACGCTGATCAAGATCGTTCAGGGCGGCGACCCGCTTGTCATCTTCCCGGAAGGCCGCATCACCGTCACCGGCGGCCTGATGAAGGTTTATGACGGCGCCGCCATGGTCGCCGACAAGACCGGTTCGATGGTCGTACCGGTGCGCATCGACGGGCTGGAGAAAAGCTATTTTTCACGGCTGACCTCCCAGCATGTGCGCCGCCGGCTGTTCCCGAAGGTCAAGGTGACCATCCTTGAGCCGGTAAAGCTGGAAGTGCTGCAAGACCTAAAGGGCCGCAAGCGCCGCGCCGCGGCGGGCGCCGCCCTCTATCAGGTGATGTCGGACCTCGTCTTCCGTACCCAGGACATCGACAAGACGGTGCTGGAAAAGATCATCCAGACGGCAAACGAACGCGGCATGAGAGAGCTCGCCGTGCAGGATCCGGTCACCGGTTCGCTGAGCTACGGAAAGCTGCTCACGGCCGCTGCGGTGCTCGGCGAGAAATTCCAGAATCTCTATGCCGGCCAGCAGACGCTCGGCATCATGCTGCCGAACGCCAACGGCTCCTGCGCGACGCTGCTCGGCGTCATGTCGGCCGGCAAGGTTCCGGCGATGATGAACTTCACCGCCGGTGCGGCAAACATCCTGTCCGCCTGCAAGGCCGCCGAAGTGCGCACCGTGCTCACTTCTCGCGCCTTTGTCGAACAGGCAAAGCTCGGTGCGGTGGTCGAGGAAATCGGCCGCTCGGTCGACATCGTCTGGCTCGACGATTTGCGCGGGTCCGTCGGCCTCAGGGACAAGCTGCTCGGCTTGCTGCGCAAGAGCACGCCACGCGCGCCGCGCAAGCCCGACGATGCCGCGGTGATCCTGTTCACCTCGGGTTCGGAAGGCACGCCGAAGGGCGTCGTGCTCACCCACCGCAACATCCTGGCCAATGCCGCCCAGGCCGCCTCGCGCATCGACTTCCATTCGGGCGACAAGGTGTTCAACGTGTTGCCGATCTTCCATTCGTTCGGCATGACGGCGGGCAYGGTGCTGCCGCTGATCTCCGGCGTGCCGGTCTATTTCTACCCCTCGCCGCTGCACTACCGCATCGTGCCGGAACTGATCTACGCCTCGAACGCGACGATCAACTCCCGCACCGACACGTTCCTCCCCGGCTATGCGCGCACCGCGCACCCC
>NZ_JBFULQ010000707.1:0-2390 GCF_054049815.1 Mesorhizobium sp. P5_C1
ATCAGGCCCCAGAATAGGTAACTGTCGCCCCTGCAGAAGAAACGGAGCCGCTGAACATCGCCGTGGTTCTCAATGTAGTTCCGCTTGAGCGTGTCCATATCCAGCGTCATCTCGCGGCCATAGACGAACGGCCCGACGAACTCGCCGTTGTGGAACAGGCGCACCCGCTGCGGCGGCGCATAGATGAAGTCCATGTTGCGCGTGTGCAGATTGTAGGGCGCCAGGAACTCGCAGATCAGTATCCCGGAATAAAGCACTGCCAGGAATATGCCGGATACAAGGGCAAGCCGGTGTTTTCGGAATTTCCACCACATCAACCGCAACTGCGACGCCTGGAAGACCTTCGACTGCTCCGGCGTCATCGCCTCGACCGACTGCAGGTCAAGGGGCGCGGTGGAAACGTRGTGTTGCAGTGGAGCACCCGGAGCGGGCAGCGGCGAATGCGTGTTCATTTGGTGCTACCGCCCTGCAAACGAATTCGTGGATCAAGCAGCGCCAGCGCCAGGTCGGAAATCAGGACGCCGATGACCGTCAGGAAAGCCAGGAACATCAGGAACGACCCTGCCAGATACATGTCCTGGCTTTGCAGCGCCTTGATCAGCATCGGCCCGGTCGTTTCCAAAGACAGCACGATCGCCGTGATTTCGGCGCCGGAGATGATGGCCGGCAGGATAGAGCCGATGTCGGAAATGAAGAAATTGAGCGCCATGCGCAGCGGATATTTGACCAGCGCCTTGAAGGGATGAAGGCCTTTGGCGCGCGCGGTGACGACATATTGCTTGTGTAGCTCATCGAGCAGATTGGCGCGCAGCCGCCGGATCATGCTTGCCGTGCCCCCGGTGCCGATGATCAGGACCGGGATCCAGAGATGGGCGAGGATCGACTTCGCCTTGGCCCAGCTCATCGGCTCGCCGAGATATTGCTGGTCCATGAGATGGCCAATGGATGTGCCGAACCAGATGTTGGCGAAATACATCAGGATCAGCGCCAGCATGAAATTCGGAATGGCAAGGCCGAGAAGGCCGAAGAAAGTCAGGCCGTAGTCGCCCCAGCTGTATTGATGCGTGGCGGAGTACATGCCGATCGGAAAGGCGATGAGCCAGGTGAAGATGATCGTGACGAAGGAAACCAGCACGGTCAGCCACATTCGGTCCCCGACGACGTCGCGAACCGGCAGCTCATATTCGAAGGAATAGCCGAAATCGCCCTGCAGCATCCCGCCGACCCAGTAGAAGTAGCGAACGACCACCGGTTTGTCGAAACCATATTCCTTGCGCATCATCTCGATGCGGTCGGAATCTACCGCTTCGCCCTGAGCCCGAAGCTCGGCAACATAGCTGTCGAAATAGTCGCCTGGGGGAAGTTCGATGATCGTGAACACCAGCGCCGATATGATCAGCAGCGTTGGAACCATCACAGCGATACGCCAGACAAGATATCGAAACACGCTCAGGACTCTCCAAGCCAGAATGTATCCGGCATATAGACACCGAAATAGGAAGTCGGGTCGTAGCCGTAGAGCGCCTTGTCAGGCAGATTGCGCAGCCGCGAGGATGCCAGAACCGGCTGATGCGTTCCGTTCACCGTGCCGATCGAAAACACCTGATCGGTATAGATCGACAGCATTGAAGTCCAGATTTCGGCGCGCTCCGTGCTTTCGGTCGATGCGTTCCAGCGCGCGAGTAAAGCCATCAACTCGACCACAGGCGGAAGATCGGGCGCCTCACCCATCTTGCCATGAGACAAATAGTGAGCACCCCAGAGCGGCCATTGCAGCTGGTCATCCATGGTGGGGGCCAGCTGGTACGGGTTCATATCGGGGGTCGGCACGCCGTTGTCGATGCCCGACCACATCGACATCATGATCTGGCCGCCAACCGCGCGGCTACGGAAGATGTCGCGCTGCGAAGTCCGGATGAACAGGGCGATGCCGATCTTGCGCCAGTGATCGGTGATGAGTTCGAGCGCGTCGGTTTCCAGCGTGCTTTCGCCGGCCGTTTCCACGATGATTTGCGCCGGGCGTCCATCGGGAAGTATCCGCACCCCGTCATCGCCACGCTGCTGAAGCCCGGCCTCGTCGAGCAGGGCATTGGCCTGGTCGGGATCATGGGCGACCCAGGCTTTCGCGAATTCCGGCCGGAAGAGCGGGCTCTCCGGCAGCACCGTATCGGCACTTTCCTGCGCCAACCCGTAGAACACGGCCAAATTGATCTCGCGCCTGTCCACAGCCAGCGAAAGTGCGCGGCGCACGCGCACGTCACGGAAAAGGCCACGCCACACCAGGTCGGCACAATTCAGATTGGGCAGCAGCGCCAGCCGCGAACCCTGTGTGCGTTTCCACAGATGCATCTTCACCGGGTAGCGCTTCTCCGCATCCTTCAGGAAGGAGT
>NZ_JBFULQ010000708.1:0-2383 GCF_054049815.1 Mesorhizobium sp. P5_C1
GCATCGAGGTCGGCAGGCACCTTGAACTTCTGTTCGCCCGCGATGCTCTCAAGCTTCGCATTGGCTGCACCATGATCGGAGATCATCTTCTGGGCGAAGTCCTTGAGGCCCTGGTCCTGCAGCTTGTCTTGAGCAACCTTGCTCGATTGGACTTCGAACATCCCACCCATCGCGGCTTTCGTGACGAAGTTCTGGGCGGTCTCGGCAGCGAGGGCTGGCACGGCAAATACCATCGACGCTGCTAACGATAGCGACGCGAGGCGGAGACTGTTTCTCATGAATGATATTCCTCAGTTGAGATTGATGAATCCAAACCTGCTCGCGGCGGGTTTGTTCCAGGCGATACGAACGCGCTGCGAAATTAACCAAGCCGCTGTTGGCGTTCACATGCATTGGCGCAGGCGACATGTACTCAGCGAATGAGGGGCCTGAGCAGTCCTCTCACTAGCTGACTTGTGCCCGGGCCGAATCCGTAAGGGGGCTCTCACGGGTTTCGCGGTGTGGATGTTCAAACCGAGCAAGGGTCGCGCCGGATCAGAAGGCGCTGACCTGGCACGGCAAGAGTGACATACGCTGCGAGCAGGTGGATGACCCGATCATTGAGGACGACCGCGATGTCATCATCAAGGTTACGGCCTGCGCGATCTGCGGGTAGACCTTCATCTGATGGGTGGATTTATCCCAGAAATGCACGCCCATGACGTGCTTGGGCACGAGACCATGGGCGAGGTCGACGAGGTCGGCAAGGGTCACTCCAGGTTCAAGATCGGTGAGCGTGTGGTAGTCCCGTTCACCATCTCCTGCGGCGAGTGCGGATGTGCAAGTGGCAGCTGTTTTCGCTCTGCGAGAGGTCGAATCCAGCCGGACGCCAAGCAAGCAGAGCAGATGGGTATCCAACTGCTGGGCTATTCGGCTATTCGCACATGTATGGCGGCTTCGCGGGCGGCCAGGCACGCCACCAAGCGCCGGCATCACAGCAAGCCCGATTGCGATGCACAGGGCCTGCGCGGCCGTGCTCGCCTTGTCGATCGCTGCGTTCGCGTCCGGCTGCAGCGGAAACCAGTCCGCGCTCACCCCCTATGGGGCTCCCGCCGCCCATTCCCTGTCGAACACCTTATCGCTAGGCATCGTCGTGCGCGGCTCTCAAGGCGACAGCCCCTGGTCAGGATGGACCCCCGCCGGCCCCTGGTCGAAGAGGATTTTTGCGGGTCCGCGATTTTGTCATCGTTGCAACTGGGCGCCGCAACTTTGGGCTTGTAGGCGCCGATCGTCTGAACATAGCCCGCGAGCTGCCATATCTGCTCGGTCGCCATCCGGTCGCGAAACGCGGGCATGCCATGCGGCCGGCCGTCGCGGACGGGCGCAACGATGGAAGCGATCTCGGGTGCGTAGAGCCACCAGCCGTCCAGGAAGGACGGGCCCGCGCCGCCGCGACCATCACCATGGCAAGTTGGGCAGCCGGACCAGGCATAAAGACCTTGCCCTGACCCAGATTGTAGGCGTCCGTTTCATATGCCTTGCCCAACGCAAAATAACTCTCGGGCGGCGTTCCGCTGATGCCGTTTGGCATCAGCCGAAATCCATCAAGATCAGACGCGACAGGCGGATCCAGCCGAAGCTCTCGAGGCTCGCGAAGCCATCCCAAGGCGGCGCTGGCAATGCCGAGCGCTATCGCCGCAGCCGCAAAGGCGCCATTCGAGTAGCTCCTCTCCCTCTTCATCATTCGCCTACAAGGGATTCAACCATCCTGGGACAGGGTTGATCGGCTCAAACGCACAGGCAAAAGTTTGTACGAAGGGGTCTTGGACTTTGGATCGTGATGCGCCAAGGGAAACAGCGGATTTGTCTCAGGATAGTAAGCCGCACAACAGCCCTTGGGAATGTTGTACCGGACGATCCTGAGGCCACCGACGCTGCGAACGCTGTTGTCATCGATTGCTGTCGTCATGTCGACGATGTCACCATCGACGAAGCCCAGGCGAGCGATGTCTTGTGCATTCATGAATACAATCCGGCGCGTGCCCTCAACGCCACGGAAGCGGTCGCTGTAGCCGTAGATGGTGGTGTTGAACTGGTCGTTGGAGCGCAGCGTGGCGAGATGCAAAACATCTGTCCTGTCGGCGGTTGAAAAGTCGGGGAAGAGCTTGTCCGGCGTGATAAAGTTCGCCTTCCCCGTTTTCGTCACCCATTTGCGCTCGCGCGCCGGCAGCGGTCTTGCGAATCCACCGGGCTTGAAAAGCCGCTCGTTGAAATCCTTGAAAGTTTCGGGGTAAGTCCGTTCAATGGCATTGCGGATCTCAGCGTAGTCGCCAACCCATGCGTCCCATGGAACCTTGGTTTGCCCCAGCGTAGCCTTGGCAATGCCGGCAATAATACTCGGTTC
>NZ_JBFULQ010000709.1:0-2375 GCF_054049815.1 Mesorhizobium sp. P5_C1
GGTCTATTCCACAGCAAACCCAGCCAAGTCGCTGCCTCGACCCATAGTTGTAGCGCGGCTCCAGGCGGGATGGATCGTCAAACGTCCCAACATGCAGCGCGACCTCGCTGGGCGACGCATCATAGGCAAGGCTGAGTGGCGATCCGCAGGCGGAGCAGAATCCCYTTTGGGCGATCGGTGAAGACCTGCGATAGGTTGGCGTCACATTGATCCAGGCGACGCTTTGAGAAGATACCCAGGCCAGAACCGCGAAGGCGCTGCCGGTGGTTCGCCGGCACATGTCACAATGGCAGTAATGCACTCTCGGTTCGCTTCCAACGCGAAAGCGGATCGTGCCGCAGAGACATCCTCCGCTCAGTTCCATGTTGATGTCCCGGCTGATTTACAGTCCTGCGACTCGTCGCGTGCGAGTAGCTCCATTCGTCCCAGCGGAAACGCCACTCATTAGCGTCGGTTCCTGTGCCATCTCAGGAACCAGTCCCAGCACGTGGCGTTGCGTGTCTTTGCTAGGGAGCTGTCGTGGACACATACTGCCGGTCGGAGAGACGCTGATGTCGATGCCAGGCTTGGCCTATGGTCCCCTTGGCGATCGATGCATGCATATCTGCGTGGATATGCAGAGGCTGTTTGCCGAGCCGTCTCAATGGGCAACACCCTGGGTTACCCGTGTCCTCCCACAAATCGAAAGACTGGTCGAAAGACGCGCGCCACAGACGGTCTTTACGCGGTTCCTGCCCGCCCGAAAGGCGGGGCAGGGCGTCGGCACTTGGAAGCGTTACTACGAGCGCTGGGCTTCGATGACGATCGAGACGATCGGACCCGAAATGGCCGAACTGTTGCCGTCATTGGCCGGTTACTGCCCGCCGGCGGCAATCATCGACAAACACATCTACTCGCCCTGGTTCGAAGGGAGCCTCAGAGCTCTTCTGATGGCGCGCGATATCGATACACTGGTCATCACGGGTGGCGAAACAGATGTATGCGTTCTGGCCACGGTGCTCGGAGCCATCGATTTCGGCTATCGCGTGGTTCTSGTCACSGACGCGCTGTGCAGCTCTTCYGACGCAACCCACGACGCGCTGCTGACCGTCTATCATCAGCGGTTTGCGCAGCAGGTCGAGACAGTCGAGATGGAGACAGTTCTCTCGAACTGGACATAAACCCGCCCTGCCGATCGGTCCTTGAAGCTCAAGCGTCCAGATCGATAAGCGCAACACCGAGTTCCGGACGCTTGCGGCGGCGCAGATGGCCTGGGGMTTCCACCAGCGTGACTTCCAGCGTTGGCCGAACGATGCCTTCAAGCAGGTGCCCGCCTCTTGTGGTTCCGTCGCTCAATCCGAGCACCGCATGGACATGCAGGCTGGGCTTGCCATCGTCGCCCAGCGCGATATCGCCGATCGCGCTCAGCACTTCGCATTGTTCGTCGATCGGGATTTTGCGGTAGGTCTTCGCTTTCAGGTCAAACCAGCCGACGGTCGCTCGCTCGAACGCACCGATGGCGGTCAACGAAGCGCTGCCGATCTTCTGGTCGACAGCGAAAGCGGTAAGCCCGCCGAATGCTTCTTCGCCGGGCTCCAGCACCACAACGAATGTCTTTGTCCGCTAGCCTCGTTGACGAGTTGGGATTTCATCTCTGTACTCCGAGCACCCAGTTAATGCGCGCGGTGTTCAGCGTCCCGTTTGCGGGTGGCTGCGGCCTTCTTGGCCGACTCCGATCGGCTTGCAGATGAGCGCGACGCCGATGCCTTGCCGCCAATCCTGCCGCCCTTGTGTGCAGCCGGATTGCCTTGACCGTCGCCCATGCGCGCCGTTCGGCTTCCTTGTCGGAAACCCCGCGCTTCTCGTAGCCTTCTGCAATGTGATCGGCCTTGCGTTCCTGTTTGTCGGTGTATTTCGATTTGTCGCCGCGTGGCATGATTGTTTCTCCGTTGTTGGATAGGCTGTGAACGAAAAGCCGGCGAGGGAGTTCCAGTGCCGACGAATATTTCAGCTAGCGCTTGTTAGGCTTTGGAGACCGCAGCAGCAAGGCGAGGGGGACAAACAACGCCGTCACGATTGCGCAGTAGCGAAAGACGTCGACATAGGCGAGCAGCGAAGCCTGGCGCGCGATCAACTGCCCAATCCAGCCGACGGCCTGTTGCTTGGCTTGGAGCATGGTCGATCCCTGGGCAACGAAATGCTCGGTCACTTGACGCAACACCTGTTGGTATTGGGGAGACGATTGTGCCCTGTGACCGACAAGATTTGCCTGATGGAGTTGCGCGTTCTGAGCGATCACCGTGTTGGACAGCGACGCCGATGCTGCCGCCGATGTTGCGGGCAACATTGATCAACGCCGACGCCTGGTTGGTCTTCTGCGGAGCGAGACCGACGTA
>NZ_JBFULQ010000710.1:0-2374 GCF_054049815.1 Mesorhizobium sp. P5_C1
GTTGAGCATTAACCGCACCCGGTGCAGCATCATCACGCTTTGCTGCTCGGGCGACTTTACCGGAACGAAGCGCATGGTCGGTCGGGTCACCGCCTCGCAAATGGCCTCTGCATCGGCCGCATCATTCTTCTGACGCTTCAAATAGGGCTTCACATATTGTGCCGGCAGCAGCCGAACATCGTGGCCTCGCGCGATGAGCTCGCGAGCCCAATAGTGCGAGGAGCTGCAGGCCTCGATCCCGACCAGGCATCTTGGTAGCCTCTCGAAGAACCCTAGCACGCGCCCGCGGGTCAGCTTCCTGCGAACGRCAACCTCRCCMGCCGCATCCACGCCRTGGAYTTGAAACACGGACTTCGCRATATCCAGACCRATYGTCRTAACGTTGCTCATCATAGCGCTCCTCCATCTCTGATCCCGCGAACATACCCGCAGGGAGGGAGGAGAGCCGTCCACCGCATCAGAAGGGGACGGTCCGGTTCTGGGACGAACTAGCCAGAAAGGTGCCATTTCGCTGGCGCCCATCTTGGCCGCAACGACGTTGCTTGCGATGCCGCAGTGTTGCAGTCCATTTGAATCCGGCGGGCGTGGTAATGCCCATATCGGGTCTCCTGCGACCAATATGGATCATAAGCCGTCCATCAAAGGAATTCTGGATTTGGCCAGCCTGAATTATCTGCTGCGGCCGGATGCAGCGAAATGGTCTTCCCTTGCCCTGCCCAACCGTTCTATTTCGAGCGAATAGCAAAACAGGCTGAACAGAACCAGCAGGACTTCCAACAGCTTGACTGCTCCCTGAATGAAAGAAGGAAATTGATCGAGTTCCGGCACGTGGCGGAAAAAGAAAACCGAAAACAAAGCGCCTCCAAAGAAGAAGCTGACCCGGCTGGCAAACAGGAACAAATGCCTGACTAAGGCATTGCGAAACGGTGCGGGGATCGCAACCCAGCGAAACCTGACCCAGTAGCAGGTCTGTAGAACGAGGGCACCACAAACCACCGCGGACTGCTCGTAGGGACTGATATCCTGTGGTTCTCCCAATTGGGTGATCACTTGCCGGAACATTGGGAAAATCGTCAAAAACAGGAATATCGCCGCGGCCGTCTCAACGACCATTAACAGGGCGTAGCGGACATTATTGCTGATCATACTGGACCATCCCCGGCGGGCGATACTAGCGTCGGCCCTCACCGCGCGATGCAACGGAAACCCAGATGGCTGGTCGATGTGTCGGCCGGCTGAGCCATTCGCGCCGCCGGGCGGTAGCGCCRGCAATAATTCGGGGCGCAAAGATGCGACCCGCCTTTCATCACCTTGCGCGGTATCCTGATCGCTGGCTGCCTGGGATCGAGACTGTCCTCGCGCCTGGCGCCTCGCGGGTTGTCAATCGTGCAGCACGGGCTGTCGATCCGGCTATGCTCCTGGTACCAGTCGGTCGTCCATTGCCAGACATTGCCGGCCATGTCGTGCAGGCCGTAGCCGTTGGCGGGAAACGAACCGACCGGCGCCGTATATTCGAACCCATCATCGAGCGTGTTGCGGTAAGGGAACTCGCCCTGCCAGATATTGGCCATATGCTTGCCGCCCGGCGTCAACTCATCACCCCATGCGAACTCGGCACCCTCGAGCCCGCCACGCGCAGCGAACTCCCATTCGGCCTCGGTCGGCAACTCCTTGCCGGCCCATTTTGCATAGGCTTCGGCATCCTCATAGGCCACATGGACAACAGGGTGGTCGGCAAGCTTCTTGATCGAGCTCGCCGGGCCGCGTGGACGACGCCAATTGGCGCCGCGCACATACACCCACCAATTGTAGTGGTCGCGAAGATCGACCTGTTGCTTAGCCTTGATGAACACCACCGACGAAGGCGCAAGCATGTCCGGCTGCCAACCGGGGTAGTCGTCCGGGTTCGCCGGCCGCTCGGCCGCCGTCACATATCCGGTTTCCTCGACGAAGCGCGCGAAGTCGCGGTTGGTAACGGTGCAAATGTCCATCCAGAAACCGCCCACCGTCACTCGGTGCGCTGGCGCCTCTTCCGGATAATGCTTGTCAGATCCCATGAGGAACGTGCCGCCGGGAATCCAAACCTGGGGTGAACTGACCGGCGTTGAGCCGGCGAGCGTTCTTTCGGTGTCGGCAAGTTTTGTCATGGCTTGTCGCGTCGTCCTTGATGCAATGCCCGTGTGGCCAACTCAGGGCTCGAACGAAAACACTTTAGCCCAGTCTGCCTTCATGTCGACGACCGTCCAACCACCTTTGGCGGCCTCGTCGAGGCCCTTATCGAGCCGGCCAATGGACGACGTCCTGTCGTAGGCCCATTCCCGCTCCGCGTCGGTGTGGTGGACATAGAGGCAGAAGTGGGGGCCGTCCGTGACAC
>NZ_JBFULQ010000711.1:0-2368 GCF_054049815.1 Mesorhizobium sp. P5_C1
CCTTGTGGGGGAGATGTCCGGCAGGACAGAGGGGGGCGCGAAGGAACTCGACGGCGGTTCTTCACCGCTTCCGCTAAAGCGTAACTGGCATATTGCACACGGCTGGCTCAATCACTTGGCTCTTGCGTTTGACAGCGGCGTTTGTGCATCGTTATCTCCAGCCACATATGACGGCCGGCAAAGCCATGCGGCGCACCCCAAGGAGAAAACCATGTCACACAATCTGCAGTTCTATATCGATGGCGCGTGGGTCGATCCTGTTGTGCCCAACACATTCGACGTCATCGATCCGTCGAATGAGGATGCCTTCGCGCAGATCTCGCTCGGCTCCAAGGCCGATGTCGACAAGGCGGTGGCCGCCGCCAAGCGCGCCTTCACCACCTTTGGCTTCACCGAAGTCGGCGAGCGGCTCGAACTCTTGAACCGCATCATCGAGGTCTACAAGAAACGCAGCGCCGATCTGGCGCTCGCCGTATCGCGCGAAATGGGTGCGCCGCGCCAGTTCGCGCTCGACAGCCAGGTCGGCGTCGGCCTCGCGCATCTGCAGAAGATGGCCGACGTGCTGAAGAGCTTCGAGTTCCGCCATGTCAAGGGCAGCTCGCTGGTGGTCAAGGAGCCGATCGGCGTCGTCGGCCTGATCACGCCGTGGAACTGGCCGCTCAACCAGATCACCTGCAAGGTCGGTCCCGCCCTTGCCGCCGGCTGCACCATGGTGCTGAAGCCGTCCGAGATCGCGCCGCTCGACGGCATCATCTTCGCCGAAATCCTGGACGAGGCCGGCGTGCCGAAGGGCGTCTTCAACCTCGTCAATGGCGACGGACCGGGCGTTGGCCAGGCGCTGTCCAGCCACCCCGACATCGACATGATGTCGTTCACCGGTTCGACCCGCGCCGGCATCCTGGTGGCCAAGGCCGCCGCCGATACGGTCAAGCGCGTGCATCAGGAGCTCGGCGGCAAGTCGGCCAACATCCTGTTTGGCGATGTCGACCTCGCGAAGGCCGTCACCAAGGGCGTCGCCGGCTGCTTCGGCAACAGCGGCCAGTCCTGCAATGCGCCGACGCGCATGTTCGTGCCGCGCGACCGCCATGACGAGGCCGCCGGCTATGCCAAGGCCGCGGCGGAAAAGTTCACAGTCGGCCCGGCGGATGCGGCCGGCACCAAGCTCGGCCCGGTCGTCAGCCAGGTCCAGTTCGACAAGATCCAGGAGCTGATCCAGAGCGGCATCGAAGAAGGTGCCACGCTGGTCGCCGGCGGCCCGGGCCGTCCGGCCGAACTCAACCGCGGCTACTACGTCCAGCCGACCGTGTTCGCCGATGTCACCCACGACATGCGGATCGCGCGCGAGGAGGTCTTCGGACCGGTGCTGGCGATCATGCCCTATGACAGCGTCGAGGAGGTGATCGAAACCGCCAACGATACGGTCTACGGCCTTGCCTCCTACATCCAGGCCAAGGACATGCAGAAAGCGCGCGAAGTGGCGGCGCGCATGCGCACAGGCAATGTCTACATCAACTATCCGACCTGGGACGCCGGCCTGCCGTTCGGCGGCTACAAGCAGTCGGGCAACGGCCGCGAATATGCCGAATACGGTCTTGAGGATTTCCTCGAGATCAAGGGCATCGCCGGCTACGAGGCGGCGGAATAGGCACGACGCAGTTCCGGGCCGGCGGCAATGCCGGCCCGCCCTGCAATTCAGGGGCGCGGTCCGCACAGTTGGCCGCGCATGCTTCGCTGCGCATGACCCCGGCAATGGCCGCCCGCGTTACCAGCAAGCTTGGAAGGTCAGCGACTTCGTTGCGCTTGTCGAGGCGAAAGAAGCTGAGAAACCGACCGTTCGCGGCCCGTATCGGAAGGTGACGATTGATTGGTTTCAGCTAGCCCACCTTGGATGAGTGTCAGGACTTCACGAAGGGACTGTTGAGGAAGTAACCTGAAAAACTCTGGGCGAAGACCGTCACCGCGTCTTGCTGCAATTTCATGGAACGACAACATTCCAAACATCGGTAATTCTCCCGTGGTATGTCGGGAGTCTGGCCGTTTGGCATTAGTGCCGCCACCCGTTTCCTGTCGAACTCTCCTATAAGCTTAGAGCAAAGCATGGGAGGGATCGACATGGACGATCTTTGCGAGAAGATGGACGCCGTTGCGCCGAAGCCGGGCAAACGCGGTCCCTACAAGAAACAGTAAGATCGTCCATGGCAGATCGAGATCGTTGGATAATTCACATCAAAGAGCTTCGCTCTAGGCACGGCGTAAGCCTCCTCGAAGCGGAGCGCATTGCCTTGTCATATCCTGACTGGCGACGTTGGGTCGAACGCCAAATAAACACGGATGAGCGCTGTCGCAAGTTCGCACGCACTCACATGGC
>NZ_JBFULQ010000712.1:0-2364 GCF_054049815.1 Mesorhizobium sp. P5_C1
GCCCTGGACTGTTTCTGGCGCAGTTTGCAGGTGACGCCGCACCGTTCAATTCGCTGGCTTCGATCACCAAATGGGCGGCTGGTCTTGGTTACAAGGGCGTGCAGATCCCGACCTGGGACGCGCGCTTGTTCGATCTCAAGAAGGCGGCATCTTCCAAGGCCTATTGCGACGAGGTGAAAGGCATCTGTGCCGACGCCGGCATCGAGATCACAGAACTGTCGACGCATCTGCAGGGGCAATTGGTGGCGGTGCATCCGGCCTATGATGCGCAGTTCGATGGCTTTGCGCCGGCTTCGGTGCACAACAATCCCAAGGCGCGTCAGAAATGGGCGGTCGAACAGATGAAGTTCGGCGCCAAGGCCTCGCGCAATCTCGGGCTGAACGCCTCTGTGAGTTTCTCCGGAGCACTGGCTTTCCCTTACCTCTATCCGTGGCCACAGCGGCCGGCCGGCCTGATCGAGGAGGCTTTTTCGGAGCTCGGCAAGCGCTGGAAGCCGATCCTTGACGTCTATGAGGACAATGGCGTCGATGTCGGCTACGAAATCCATCCCGGCGAGGACGTGTTCGACGGCGCTACCTTCGAGATGTTCCTCGACGCGGTTGGCGGCCACAAGCGCTGCAACATCAACTACGATCCGTCGCACTTCCTGCTGCAGCAACTCGACTATCTCGAATTCATCGACATCTATCACGAGCGCATCAAGGCGTTCCACGTCAAGGACGCCGAGTTCAACCCGACCGGGCGGCAAGGCGTCTATTCCGGCTATCAGAGCTGGACCAACCGCGCCGGCCGCTTCCGCTCGCTCGGCGACGGACAGGTGGATTTTGGCGGCATCTTTTCCAAGCTGACGCAGTACAACTACGATTCCTGGGCGGTGCTGGAATGGGAATGCTGCCTGAAGCACCCAGAAGACGGCGCGGCAGAAGGCGCACCATTTATCCAGCACCACATCATCCGGGTGACGGAAAAGGCATTCGACGACTTTGCCGGCGGCACCACCGACAAGAAAGTGCTGCGCGGCCTGATGGGGATTTAACGCGACTTCCCTCCCGCTCGAGGGAGGGTGGCCGACGGGCCCGGGTAGGGTCAGTTCAACCGAGCTCTACCTCTACGACCCACCCGATCCGCAGCGCGGATCGACCTCCCGTCAAGGGGCCGGGATATTTCAGACACGAGGAGAAAAGACATGGTCGGCGCATCGAAGTCGGAAACGGGAGGCGGTCCGATCCGCTATGGCATGGTCGGTGGCGGGCAAGGCGCCTTCATCGGCGCGGTGCACCGCATCGCGGCGCGCATCGACAATGATTTCGTGCTGGTCGCCGGCGCGCTGTCCTCCGATCCGGCGCGCGCCAAGGCCTCGGCCGCCGAACTCGGGCTCGACCCGGATCGCAGCTACGGCTCCTATGCCGAGATGGCCAAGGCCGAGGCCAAACGGCCTGACGGCATCGAGGCGGTGGCCATCGTCACCCCCAACAATGTCCACGTGCCGGCGGCCAAGGCCTTCCTCGAGGCCGGCATCCACGTCATCTGCGACAAGCCGCTGGCGACGACGCTTGCGGAGGCCAAGAAGCTGGCCGCCGTGGTCGAGAAGAGCGGCAAGGTGTTCGTGCTCACCCACAACTACACAGCCTATCCGATGGTGCGGCAGGCGCGCGAGATGGTGGCCAAGGGCGTGCTCGGCGACATCCGCATCGTGCAATCCGAGTATCCACAGGACTGGCTGACCGAGGACCTCGCAGCCACCGGCCAGAAGCAGGCGTCGTGGCGTGGCGATCCCAAGCAGGCAGGCGCTGGCGGCGCGCTGGGCGACATCGGCACCCATGCCTATAACCTGGCGCGCTTCGTCTCGGGACTGGAGCTCGCTTCCCTGTCGGCCGATCTCGATGCCTTCGTGCCGGGGAGGCTGCTCGACGACAATGTCAACGTCATGCTGCGCTTCAAGCCGGCCGGCAAGACGCATCCGGCCAAGGGCATGATCTGGGCCAGCCAGGTGGCACCGGGCCATGAAAACGGCCTGAAGCTGCGCATCTATGGCTCGAAGGGCGGGCTGGAATGGGTGCAGGCCGATCCGAACTATCTCTGGTACACGCCCTTCGGCCAGCCGAAGCAACTGATCACCCGCAACGGCGCCGGGGCGCTGCCGGTGGCGGGGCGTGTCAGCCGGGTTCCGCCGGGCCATCCCGAGGGCTACCTCGAAGGTTTTGCCAACATCTACCAGGAGGCCGCGCGCGCCATCCGCGCGGCGCGCAAGAAGGGCGGCAAGCCGGCAAAGGACGTCGTCTTTCCGACCATTCAGGACGGCGTCGAGGGCATGGCCTTCATCGAGGCCTGCGTGAAGTCGTCGAAGAAGAATGGGGCCTGGA
>NZ_JBFULQ010000713.1:0-2352 GCF_054049815.1 Mesorhizobium sp. P5_C1
GGTTGTAACGATCGGGCCCTATAAAGCGGGCTTCGGGTCGTGCCAATTGCAACCGCATCAGCAACGACAGCAACCCGCCAAGCGCCAGGAAGACAAACGCCGTGGTAATGTAGCGCCGGCCTATGATCTTATGATCGACCGTCGAAAGGCCACCCCACAGGCCTGGCCGTGTTGCCCACGTTAACGCGAGGTGCCGGTCTAGCTCGGCTTCGCCGAATGCCGTGTCACGGACGCCGCGGTCATCTTCGCGCGTCATTTCAGGCTCTCCATGTAAGCGGAGATGTTCTGGAGCTCGATGCTGGTCAGCGCGACTATCGGCATGTTGTTTCCAGGCTTGAGCGTCTGCGGATCTGCAATCCAGGCCGCCAGTGAGCCGCGCGTGGTTTCCTGCAGCCCGGCGGCGATAGTCTGACGGCCGCCAATGTGTGTAAGGTCCGGCCCCGTCGTGCCGTTGGCCGGTGTACCCCGGACCGTATGGCAGGCAGCGCACGGCTTAGCCAGGAAAGCTGCCTTCCCTGCCGCCGCGTCGGGATCAGTTGGCTTCATCGCGTCATCTCGCTGCGACGCCGCCCAACGTTCGTAGTCCGCCGGCGCCTCTGCGATTACCATGATCGCCATATGGCTATGCTGCAGGCCGCAGAACTCGGCGCATTGACCCCGATAAACGCCGGACTTTTCGGCGCGCAGCAGCAAACTGTTGGACCGGCCCGGAACAAGATCCTGCTTTCCGGCGAGGCTAGGCACCCAAAACGAATGGATGACATCGGCGCTCTCGAGCAGGAGGTGAACATCCGCACCGACGGGGATGTGAATTTCGTTGGCAGTCTGAAAGCCGGGCTTTGYGTCGGTACCGGCATAGAAGACCTGCCACCACCATTGCTGTCCCTTGACCGTGATCGTAAGGGCGGCACTTTCCGGGACGCCGATACTCCGGGTGGCACAGAAACTTGCGATCGTCAGACCGGCGATGATGACTACGCTGGCGGCGACCGCGGCAATCACTGTGATTGTGAGCCGTGCCTCGGACTTCGCGCTGTCCGCGGCCGCGCGGCGGCCGCGCGCGAGTGCCAGGCCAAGCATGACCATTACCAGAATCCAGACGACAGTACACAGGATGACTGTTGCGATGATCAGGTGTTCGAGATGGATGGCAGGGCCGCCGCGCGGATCAAGCGCCGACTGATTGCCACTGCAGCCCGACGCCACGGCAATGATCGCCGGAAGAAGGGCGTGGACCTTTCTCATGGCGAAGGTCCCTGGTCTGGGTGGACATTGACCGGCCCTTCGTTGAAGAGAATTATCGCCGGACCGCGATTTTCGGCCGGGCGGGTGTGTTTGTCATCGTTGCGGCTGGGCGCGGCTATCTTCGGCGTGTAGGAACCGATCGTCTGAAGATATCCTGCGAGTTGCCATATCTGCTCGATCGTCATCCTGTCACGAAAGGCAGGCATGCCGTGCGGGCGGCCGTCCCGGATGGAAGCGGCTAGGGAAACCATCTCAGGCCCGTAAAGCCACCAGCCGTCAAGGAAACTCGGCCCAACACCGCCACGACCGTCGCCGTGGCATGCTGGGCAGCCAAACCAGGCATAAAGACGCTTGCCTTGGCTCAGATTGTAAGCGTCCGCTTCATAAGGCTTGCCGCCCGCGAAATAACTCTCGGGTGGTGTTCCGCTGATGCCGTTGTGCATGAGGCGGAACCGGTCGAGGTTGGCAGCAACCGGCGGATCGAGGCGAAGTTCTCTCGGCTGGCGCAACAAGCCGAGCAAGCCGCCCACACCGACGAGCAGCAGAAGCGCGCCAGCCATCAGCGCCGACTTCGGGTTTCCGAAGGTCCTTTCTGTCAAGCGGTTCTCTGCCCCCATGGCATCAATCATCTAGAGTTAAGTGCGATCGGCTAAGGCGGACTGGCAAAAGCTTGTATGACGGCGTCTTCGTCTTCGGGTCGTGGTGAGCCAGGGGGAAGAGCGGGTTGGTTTCAGGAAAATACGCCCCGCAGCACCCCTCCGGAATGTTGTAGGAAACGACTCTCAATCCCATGACCGTGCGCGCCGTAGCCTCATCGATCGCTGTTGTTAGATCAACAATTTCGCCATGAGCGAATCCTAGGCGGGCAATATCCTCTGGGTTAAGGAATACGATGTTGCGCATGCAGTTCACTCCACGAAAACGGTGACTGTAACCATTGATGGAAGTGTTGAACTGATCGTTGGAGCGAAGCGTCGCGAGATGAAGAACGTCGGCCTTCTGCGACGTAGACAATTCCGGAAAAAGCCTATCTGGTGTAATGAAATTGGCTTTTCCGCTTTGCGTTACCCATTTGCGTTCGCGCGCCGGCAGCGGTCGTGCAAACCC
>NZ_JBFULQ010000714.1:0-2352 GCF_054049815.1 Mesorhizobium sp. P5_C1
CGCATCGCGACATCGAGGAGATCAACATCGGCGGCAGCCTCGTCGTCAATTTCACCGAGCTTGTCGAACTTATGGAGCTCAACGCCGACGGCAAGGTGTAGATGCACWACACCGAATACAATCTCGCCAGCATCAACACCGCGCTCGACGATTTCAAGAACCGCCGGTTCACCGGTCGTGGTGTCATCGTTCCCTGAAGGCGATTTCGGTCGCCGAACTTTCCCCGACCCGCGGCGCGAATGCCGCGGGTTTTTTTGCCGATGATTGGATCTAGTGCATGTCGYCCAAAAGTGACCCGCGATGCGCTTTAGAGGAAACCGCGCCGGATGCCGTATTGGCCGAGTTTGCGATAAAGCGTCGGCCGTGAAATGCCGAGCCTCAACGCGACCTTGCTGAGATTGCCGCCCTCCGCGACAAGCGCATTCTTGATCGCCTGGCGTTCTCCATCCTCGAATGTACACACGGGTGCTTCAAGCATGGTCGTGGGATGGTCGCTGTGCATGGCCATTGCGTTGCGGTTGCCCGCACTGATTTCTTCGGGAAGGTCCTGGAGTCCGATCGTGCCGTCGCGCGCCAGTATATGCAGCCGCTCGACCAGGTTCTTCAATTCGCGCACATTTCCCGGCCAGCGATAGGCCAGCAGCGCGTCGAGTGCTTCATTTGAAAACTCCAGGGGATCAGTGCCCGCCAGTTTTGCGATCTGACGATTGAAATGCTCGACCAGCAAGAGCACGTCGTCGCCGCGCTCACGCAGGGCCGGCACATGAATCGAGACCGCGCCGATGCGGTAATAGAGATCGCTGCGGAAGCGTCCGGCCGCGACTTCCTGCTTGAGATCGCGATTGGTCGAGGCGACCAGTCGCACGTCCACCGGCCGGCCTCTCGAGTCGCCGATGCGGTGAACGACGCGCTCCTCAAGGACACGCAACAGGAAGGGCTGGATTTCGAGCGGCAACTCGCCGATTTCGTCAAGGCTGAGCACACCGCCATTGGCGAGTTCGAAGATGCCCGGCTTGCCGTCCCGCGAAGCTCCGGTAAAGGCTCCGCCCACGTGACCGAACAATTCGCTGCCGAACAGCTCCTTGGTGATTGCGCCACAGTTCATGGCGATGAACGGGTCGTTTTCGGTGCGCCGGCTGCCGGCATGGACAAGCCGTGCGAACAGCTCTTTGCCGACACCGGTTTCGCCTTCTATCAGCAGCGAGGTGACACCGTTCGATCCAGCCACCCGGGAAGCGACATCGACGGCGGCCAGCAATTTTTCGCTTTCGCCGATGATCATCGCCGCGGCTACCCGCAGGTGTTTGTCCCCCTCCCGGCGCATCACCGTCATGCTCGAGACAGCCGGTACGGAGGGAAACACCAAGGCCGCGCCACGAAGGTCGCCATCCAGCTTTAGCGGCGTGACATGGCAGGATCGCAGGTGCGCCGGCAGCGCGTTGGCAAGATCGGTCTCCGAGCCGGAGGCCGGCAGGTTCATGAGCCAACGTCCGCGGCCCGGCTCCATCGGGCCGTCCATCATCTCCGTCGCGTCGCCGTTGGGCACGTTGTTGCAGAAGATCGCGCGGCCACGATGATCGACGATCACCAACCCGTCTTTCCGGCGGTAGCTGGGTGCCGAGGAAATAAAGGCTTCGAGCAGGCGCGTGCGCTGCTCCTGCTGCTGTTCGGCGAGAGCCTTTTCGATTTGCCTGGCGGTGGCGGCGACGAGCGCCGTGTTGTGCGGCCGGAAGATCGGCGAATAGCCCGACAGGTCGACAACGCCGATGATCTTGCCGTCCAGGGGATCGCGGATCGGCGCGCCGGCGCAGGTCCAGGATTTGATGCCGGCACAGAAATGTTCGGCCGCGTGAACGAAAATCGGTTCGCCGGTCCACAGCGCGGTCCCAATGCCGTTGGTTCCAACGGCATCCTCGTTCCATTTGCCGCCGACTGCCAGATGGATGTCCATGCCGTCATGCAGTGTCTTCTTGTCGCCGATGGCGTCGATCAGCACGCCATCGCTGTCGGCAAGCACCAGCATCGCTCCCGTTCCGTCCAGCAACTGGCCAAGCGACGCGAATGACCGCCTCGCCGCCGAGAGCAGTTCGGCATTGGCGCGGGTCAGATATTCGATCTCGTTCCGATCGCTGTTCAGCGGCGCTTCGATGCCCTGCGCATTGATGCCGCCGGTGGCGCTGCGGTACCAGGAATCGTGGATCAGCGAGCGGACGTGGACCGGATCGCGGGCGCATGTCGGCTCGTCGGAGAGAAAACTCTCCCAGGCGCGCATGGTGGCGCGCTCGTCATAGTCGATGTTATCCAGGATCAATTGTCCGGTGGCCATTGAAGCGCGCGCCGGAAGTGCATCGG
>NZ_JBFULQ010000715.1:0-2337 GCF_054049815.1 Mesorhizobium sp. P5_C1
AGGACGAACTGAAGACCGTCGACAAGGAGGTTCGCGATGTCGTCGCGGATGCCGCCGAATTTGCCCAGAACGACGCGGAGCCGGATCCGTCCGAGCTCTGGACCGATATCGTATTGTAACGGGAGGGCAAGGACATGCCGATCGAAATTCTCATGCCCGCTCTCTCGCCGACCATGGAAGAGGGCAATCTTTCCAAGTGGTTGAAGAACGAGGGCGACAAGGTCGTCGCCGGTGACGTCATCGCCGAGATCGAAACCGACAAGGCGACGATGGAAGTCGAAGCCGTCGATGAAGGCACGCTTGCCAAGATCGTGGTTCCTGCCGGCACCGAAGGCGTCAAGGTCAATGCAGTGATCGCCGTACTCGCGGTTGACGGCGAAGATGTCGACAAGGCCGGCGAAGGCATCGGCGAAGAACCCCCGAAGGCTGAAACAGCGGCGCCTGCGCCGGCGGCAGCCAAAAGCGAGGCCTCAGCACCGGTCGCAGCCGCCCCGAGGACGGAAATCGCCGCCGATCCGGATATTCCGGCCGGGACGGAAATGGTCTCGACCACGGTGCGCGAAGCGCTGCGTGATGCGATGGCCGAGGAAATGCGCCGCGACGGCGATGTCTTCGTCATGGGCGAGGAAGTTGCCGAATACCAGGGCGCCTACAAGATCACGCAGGGACTGCTGCAGGAGTTCGGGCCGCGGCGCGTCGTCGACACGCCGATCACCGAGCATGGCTTTGCCGGCGTCGGCGTCGGCGCGGCGATGGCCGGTTTGAAGCCGATCGTCGAGTTCATGACCTTCAACTTCGCCATGCAGGCGATCGACCAGATCATCAACTCGGCTGCCAAGACGCTCTATATGTCGGGCGGCCAGATGGGCGCGCCGATCGTGTTCCGTGGACCGAACGGCGCCGCCGCTCGCGTCGCAGCCCAGCATTCGCAGTGCTATGCCGCCTGGTACAGCCACATTCCCGGCCTCAAGGTCGTGATGCCCTACACCGCTGCCGATGCCAAGGGCCTGCTCAAGGCGGCGATCCGCGATCCTAACCCGGTTATCTTCCTCGAGAACGAAATCCTCTACGGTCATTCCTTCGACGTGCCGAAGCTGGATGATTTCGTGCTGCCGATCGGCAAGGCGCGCATCCACAAGACCGGCAAGGACGTCACCATCGTCTCCTTCGGCATCGGCATGACCTATGCGGTCAAGGCTGAAGCCGAGTTGCGCGGCATGGGCATCGACGCCGAGATCATCGACCTCAGGACCATCCGCCCGCTCGACCTCGACACGGTCGTCGCCTCGGTCAAGAAGACCAACCGGCTGATCGTCGTGGAAGAGGGATATCCGCAGAGCTCGGTCGGCGATCACATCGCCAACCAGGTGTCGCAGCGTGCCTTCGATTTCCTTGACGCCCCGGTCATCACCATTGCCGGCAAAGACGTGCCGATGCCGTATGCGGCGAACCTCGAAAAGCTGGCGTTGCCGAATGTCGGCGAGGTCATCGAGGCGGTCAAAGCCGTCACGTATCGCTGAACCGGGCGGGAGGACAAAATGCCAATCAACATCACCATGCCGGCCCTGTCGCCCACGATGGAAGAGGGCAATCTGTCAAAGTGGCTGGTCAAGGAGGGCGACAAGGTTTCGCCCGGCGATGTCATTGCTGAGATCGAGACCGACAAGGCAACGATGGAAGTCGAGGCTGTCGACGAGGGCACGGTTGCGAAGCTCGTCGTTCCTGCCGGCACCGAGGGCGTCAAGGTCAATGCGCTGATCGCCGTGCTCGCTGCCGAAGGCGAAGACGCCGGCGCCGCCGCGAACAGCGGTGGCCCTGCTGCGCCAGCGAAAGCGGAAGCGCCGAAAACGGAGGCTCCGAAGGCGGAAGCACCAAAGGCTGAGGCGCCAAAGGCCGAGCCTGCGCCCGCATCCAAGGCAGTAGCGGCTCCGGCCGCCAACGGCCATGCCGCTGGCGAGCGCACCTTTGCATCGCCGCTCGCGCGCCGCATCGCCAGGGAAGCCGGGGTCGATGTGTCTGCCGTGACCGGCACCGGCCCGCATGGCCGCGTGGTGAAAGCCGATGTCGATGCGGCGATTGCCGGTGGCGGCATCAAACCTGCCGCCAAGGCAGCGCCCGCAGGGGCACCGGCGGCTCCGGCTGCTGCTGCCGCCCCGGTGAAGGCGATGTCGGACGAGCAGGTGCTGAAACTGTTCGAGCAAGGCTCCTACGAACTCGTCCCGCATGACAATATGCGCAAGACCATCGCGCGCCGCCTGGTCGAGGCCAAGACCACCATCCCGCATTTCTACCTGACACTCGACTGCGAACTCGACGCGCTCTTGGCATTGCGCACGC
>NZ_JBFULQ010000716.1:0-2335 GCF_054049815.1 Mesorhizobium sp. P5_C1
GTCCACGCCTTCGACCGCGTGCAACTCCTCGTCTTCGTCGCCGAACGACCAATAGTCCGCGGTGAGATAGAAACCGCCGGCGATCGAAAGCAGGACAACCACTGCGAGGCCGGCCAGGAGCCTGCGCCAAAGCGTGCGCCTGCGAAGGGCAGCGCGCGCCTGCTTTTTCTGCCTGAAGCTCGTGTCGATATTGTGCGTCACGGATTGCTTCCAGTCAGGAAGAAGGTCCACCGCACCTGTTCAAGCGTGTCGACTTCGAGAAATTGCGCCGCTATGTGGCCGCGCTGCCAGCATTCGTCGATGCCGCGTATCGAGAAACGTCGTCGCTCGATGCACATTTCGGTCGATCCGGTGAGGATCGCATGGCCGAACACGTCCGTTGCATAGATGTAGATGTAGCGGTTCGTCAGTTCCTCGCGGATGACGTTCACGCATTGATTTGCGCCGATGGTCCACCAGCCGTCGGTCTGGTCCGCATTGTCGACCTTCTGGCCGACGGCGAGATTGACGACGTCGAGCGTCTGGTTGCAGACCGTGAATTCGGCGCGCGCCTCGCCGGAGGACAGCACGGCCAGCAGTGCGGCGCCTGACAAGACCGCAAGCCTCATGCGGCCCGTCAGGGCGAGCAGGGCGGCTCGAATCGGACCACGCTCCTTTATCGGCAGGTCGGCAGACGATTGCGGCAAACACGAGCGGGGTTCCATCGGGCGCCCATGCTATCCGCCGAGCCGGAAATACTTGGCCGTGGCTGAGAACTGAGATCCGTCGGTCTCGATTTCTTCGAGAATCTTGGGGAGCAGCACCGAGGCTGGTGTGGGCGTGGAGAACGCAGCCGCCCGAATATCCTTGGGGCCGGTGATCACCATTATGATCTGCGGCACCGCCTTTCCGGCGGCCTGGTCGGCGGCGCCGAGACCGATCGGGATTCTGAAGGTGACCTTGTCCGGCTTTACGACGACGCGCTCGTCGAGATTGAACACCATGCCTTTGTGATCGATCAGCAGCACGCTGGAAATGAGTCCGCCACGCGTCACCAGCGTGCCACTGATCGGCGTACCGTTCGGCACCGATGTCCGATCGAGAACAAGCTGCGGCTTGTCGGCCGCGGTCTGCCCCAGAAAGCGCAGAAAGTTGGTGACTTCGCATTGGCTTGGTTCAATGAGGCGGACGCTGATATCCGGCTCGACATGGAATCTTGCCTGGAAATCGCCAAGCATCCGCTCGAATGGCTGAACCTCCGTTCCAAATCCTTCGATCGCGGCCGCCTTGTCGGTTGCCGACGTCATGGTGGCATAGAAACAGTCGCCGCCGCCGAAGTCGCGAACCCAGGAGACTCGTTGCGCGATGTCATCGACGATCGGCGGAACCTCCGGCTTGGGCACGTTCAACCCGACGACAGGCTGGTCAGGCTGTTTGGCTACCGGTGGCGCAGGTTTTTGGCTCTCGGTGTTCGCGACATCCGGCTGGCTTGCCGTAGGCTTGGGCGCCGGCACTGTCGCCTCGGGTGCCTGCACGGTCGCCTCGGGTGCCGGCACGGTCACCTCGGGCGCCGGCACGGTCACCTCGGGCGCCGGCACGGTCGCCTCGGGTGCCGGCACGGTCGCCTTGGGCGCTGCCGGCTGGCTGATCTGTGGCTCGGGCTTTTGGCTCTCGACAACCTCTGGCAGGGCCGGCGGCGGCGTCGAGACCTTCTCGGCTGCTAGCGGGGCTGGAGCGGTCGAGACCGGCGGCGAAGCCGACGTTTGACTGTCGCTGGCCGTCGTATCGGGCTGGACTGCCGGCGACACCTTTTCGGGTGGCGGCTGCGCCGCCGTTGCGGATGGCTTCGGGGGTTCTTCGGTCTGCGAGGGGACTTCGGCGGGCTTGGCCGGCTGCGGCTTTTGGGCGGCCGCAGCATCTTGCTGGTTTTCAGCCGATGGTGCGCTGGCCTCCGGCTGTACGGGCGGAACTGGCTTTGCCGGCTCAGGGGCGTTCGCGGCATTGTCCGTGGCAGCCGGCTTTGACGTTTCTGGTGCAGGCTTTGATGGCTCTGGTGCGGAAAGCGATGGCTTGCTGGCCGTCGGCATCGCAGGCGTCATGAAGCCGCTGAGATATAGGCCCGCGCCGGAGGCGACAGCCAGCGTCGCCAAGGCAGCGAGCGCGATGGTTCGGGTCTTTGTGGATTTTCCAGGGACATTAGCCGTGACCGGACGTGGTGAGCCGGCGAGCGCCGGAGACCGGGGTTGGGACAAATGCGCGGGCCGCACATGCGGGACGAAGGGCTGCCCACCTGAACCTGTTGCCGTTTCGGTGTCGTGCCTCTCGACGTGGGATGGCCGGCCCTGGGTCTTGGTGT
>NZ_JBFULQ010000717.1:0-2322 GCF_054049815.1 Mesorhizobium sp. P5_C1
GGCTTAAGAAGCTCTCTGGTGGAAGGGGCGGCCGACGCCCCCAGTTGGGCGGGGTGATGGGTTGGGCTGAGAAGCGCCGGCCTGGGCGGGTTTGATCCGCCGAGTAGTATCATACCAGTACCTCCGGCGCGCATAATTCCGTGATCGCACCATTCTGTTCAAACCGCCCGGTCTGGCTTCCGTATTCAGACTTGACCAGGAACACGACTGGACGGCCCGCATCCTGACATCTGAAAAAGGCCGGCCTGCGGATGTGGTAGAATTGGTAGAGGCAAGGGATCTTAGATGCGAGCTAGCCCATCCAGACGCGTCCTTCGCAGTCTTGGCCGGCCTTGTTTTCCGGGCTTTGCAGGCGCGACCTGAGCCCGACATATCTATCAATCCCTACCCTTCCCTGCTCTTCCGGTGCCAATTGCGGTGCCAAATCAAAAGCCCGCCACCTTGAGGCGGGCCGTTGGCGGCACGGTGTACCTCATCCGGSTGTACCTCATAGAGCCATCTTGCATTTCGCGTTCTTCCCTGCACTCCATCGGGAGCGGCCCGCTTCAGGGGAACGCTCAAAGCTGGTTGACCAGGGGAGAGGTTGACCAAGATTTGTTCAAGTGCCACGAGGGATATACCTCGTGTTTCCGCCTTGAAGAGGCCCGCCGTCGTTAGCCAGGCGGGCCAAGACGAGAAGGAGAACGAACTTGGACACCTTATTAGCGCTTGCCGCTCTGGCCGTATCTCTGGTTGCACTTGGCATGTCCGTCTTCTTCTGGAGGCGACAATTTCGCCCGATCGTAACGGCCGCGGTCAAAACTCACAGCGGCGGAAACGATGGGATTGCCTACAATCTCGTGGTGCTGAACTCTGGATCAATTCCCGCGAAAAATATCCGCCTGATCGTCCACGACCAGGCCGGCCTCAAAGCGGCGCTCGGAGTCGGTGCCAATGAGGATGCCAAAAAACGGTGGCTGGCGTGTTTCACTCAGTCGACGGAAATTCCACTCCTCCAAAACGGCGATAAGACGACCTGCTCGTTTGGGATGACGCACAGCGATCCGCGGCAAAGCTTTTGGAAACCGCAAGCCCAGTTTTGGATCCGCATTGAATATGAAGGTTGGTTCGGCGCTAAGTACGATTCGGACCCACTTAACGTTTTGCAGATCGCCGATTCGGACAACTTCACCGGAGGGATGTGGGCACCGGTGAGAAACCCGCCACTAGGGACGGCGGGAACCTCTCAAACTGGGTCGAAACTCAGCTTCCGTCCACCGTCCGGCATTCCTCGGGCATCTCCCCAGCGTCCCGTTCGCCATCCTCGATCAGCGCGGTATCATCGACCTTCATCGTGAGCCGCTCCCCACGGGCTTTCCCGTGACGTTGGGTGGCGTTCGCAGGCGCCTATGCTCGCAGTCGCTGTCCGKCTCATAGTCGTTGCATGGCGCGACGCGATCGATCGACCGGGCTCGATGTGGTTGCAATCAGCCGTCTCCTAGGGCATGCGTCACCTGTGGTCACGCTGTCAGTCTACGTCCATCTGTTTGCACGATCGGACGAAGGTGTTGCAGCGACGATTGAAACCGCGATGAGAACGGGCGCAGAACAGTAATCCGGCTTTTCAGTGCCAATCCGGTGCCAACTGGTCTCGAATGGCTGGACCTATGTTCGCTTAAGTGCTTGTAATCGCGGCCTGCGGACGTGGCGGAATTGGTAGACGCAAGGGACTTAAAATCCCTCGATCTCTGATCGTACGGGTTCGATTCCCGTCGTCCGCACCACTCTTGGCTCACACGCCTCCAGGCAAAAGGCTCCCTCGGACGAACCAGGGATCGCAGCCGAACGGCTGCCGGCGCGCAGTGTCACGCCAGCGGCTTAGCGAAAAGGCTGTTCGGGGCCTCTACGGTGAGGCGAGCGCCCTTACTTGATATAAACCAGCACGTAGCGGCCCTTGTAGGGCTGGTAATACTTCGTCCCGCATTTCCAGACCACGGCGCCACCGTTGTAGGTGGTCTTCACGCATCCTTTGGGCAGGGTCGTGATGTAGATGGTCGTCCTCTGGATCACGACCGTCTTTGCTTCCGCCGGGTTGACCAGGCGAAAGCCCAAACTGCCGTCAAAGCCGTCGCCGGCCACCGAAGAGATCGCGAGCACGCCACAGATGGCGACCGCGCGAAAGAACGAACTGCGACTGATCATAAGCATTCCCCTTCCCTTTACTTGCCGCTCTGGCAGCCTACCAGCAACGCGCAAAGCCTCAAAGGACTTAAAATCCCTTGAGCTTTGATCGTGCGGGTTCGAATCTGTCGTCCGCACCATGTTGAAATCAGCGCTCAATGG
>NZ_JBFULQ010000718.1:0-2313 GCF_054049815.1 Mesorhizobium sp. P5_C1
GCCCCGCACTGGCCCAGGACCACAGTTCCCACGTCCCCATTGGCCCTCCCGAGGGCAATTACGGCCAGGGGCACGAGAAGTGGCACAGCATCTACATGGGGATGCATAACACGCTGGGTGGCTCATGCTGCAACGGCGGCGACTGTCGGCCAACGGTTGCCAAGTTCGAGGAGGGAAAGTGGTGGGGCAAACTCAACGGAGTATGGACGCCGATCGAGCCATCCAAAAGGGTGCCTGAACACCCGTACTCATGGAACGAAACGGCCCACATTTGCGCGGCTGGGAACAGCGTCTACTGCTTCATACCCCCTGACAACGGGACCTGAACCTCTCGCCTAGCCGGCTGGGTGCCTCGTTTCGGAGAAGAGGTCGCCCTGCTCGGGTTCCACAGGCGGTGTTTTTGCGCCTCGCAAGCCACCCAGGAATTTGCCGAGCCGCTCAAGATACAAGTAGACCACCGGTGTCGTGTAGAGTGTGAGAATCTGCGACAGCGCCAAGCCACCCACGATCGTGTAGCCGAGCGGCTGGCGGATTTCCGATCCGGCGCCGGTGCCCAGCATCATCGGCACGCCGCCGAGCATCGCCGCCATGGTGGTCATCAGGATCGGCCTGAAACGTATGGTGCAAGCGCGGTAGATTGCCTCCTGTGGGCTGAGACCTTCGGTCCTCTCGACCTCGAGCGCAAAGTCGACAAGCATGATGCCGTTCTTCTTGACGATGCCAATCAGCAGGATAACGCCGATCATGGCGATGACGCTGAAATCCATATGGACCGCCATGAGCAAGAACAAGGCGCCGATAGCGGCTGAAGGCAGCGTCGATAGAATGGTGATCGGATGGATCAGGCTCTCATAGAGCACCCCAAGGATGATGTAGATCACCACCAGCGCCACTCCGATCAGGATTGGTGTGCCTGACAGCGCCGATTGAAAGGCTTGCGCGTTGCCCTGGAGGCTGGTTGCAAGCGAAGCAGGCTTTCCGGCATCGCGTTCGAACTGCTGGATAGCTGCGACCGCATCTCCAAGCGCCGCCCCGGGTTTTAGATTGAAGGAGATCGTGACCGCCGGAAACATGCCTTGATGATTGATCACGATCGGCGCAGCCTTCGTCATGCTGGTCACCAGGGCGCTTAATGGCACCTGCTGCCCTGTCGAAGAATTCAGATAGATATCCTTGAGCGCCTCGGGACCGTACTGGAATTCCGGGCTGACCTCGAGAACAACGTGATACTGATTGAGCTGTGTGAACATTGTGGAGACGATGCGCTGGCCGAAAGCATCGTCGAGCGTGTTGTCGATCGTCGACGGGAGGATTCCGAAACTCGACGCGACTTCGCGATTGACGGTCACATCGAGCAGTGGTCCTGCATTCTCCTGATCGGTGGCCACGTCAACGATTCCCGGCATGGCTCTAAGCTTGTCGAGGAATATCGGTGCCCAATGGTTGAGCTCGTTGGAATCGGCATCGGTCAGAGTATATTGATACTGCGTCTTCGAGACCCGACCGCCGACAGTGATGTCCTGTGCCGCTTGCATGTAAAGCGTTATGCCTTGAATCTTGGCGAGTTGGGATGACAGCCGGCTGATCACCTGATCGGCGCTGACGTCACGTTGGTTGTTTGGCTTCAAGGCAATGTACATTGTCCCGCGATTGAGCGTGCTCCCGCCAGTTGCTCCTATCGAGGCTCCGACCGAAGCTACCGCCGGATCCTTAAGCACAATGTCGGTTACCGCCTGCTGACGCTCGGACATGGCCGGGAACGAAATATCCTGGTCGGCCTCGGTGACGCCGATAATCAAGCCGGTGTCTTGTTGCGGGAAGAAACCCTTCGGGATGATGACGTAGAGATAGCCGGTGACAGCAATCGTTCCGAGCATGACGAGCAGCGTCACGAAAGTGTGCCGCAGGACGATCCTTAGGCCCCGTTCATACAATCCAAGCAGCGCGTCGAAGCCGCTTTCGCAAATATTATAGAGCCGCCCGTGCCTGACGTTGGCCTCATTCTTGAGCAGACGCGCGCACATCATTGGCGTCAGCGTGAGCGAGACCACCAGCGACAGGATCAGTGAAACGCTCACCGTTACCGCGAATTCCTGGAAGAGTTCGCCGACATAGCCTCCCATCAGAAATAGTGGAATGAACACTGCGATGAGCGACAGCGTAATCGAAATGATGGTGAAGCCGATTTCGCTCGAGCCCTTGAGCGCAGCTTCCATCGGAGTGAGGCCATCTTCGATGTGACGGACGATGTTCTCGATCACGACGACTGCATCGTCGACGACGAACCCGACCGCGATCGACAAGGCCATGAGC
>NZ_JBFULQ010000719.1:0-2309 GCF_054049815.1 Mesorhizobium sp. P5_C1
GGTGCATTGGTCGCCAATCCGTTTTAGTTTACATTCTATAAATGCGTTATTCGGCGAAGTTGACTTTGAGTTAGCCACGCTTTTTATGGCCGTTCCTCGCTGTAACGATCCAATACAAAATTGATCTTGCAAAGATATTGCCTGTAAAGAGCGATGAGGCTGCCCCTTCGGTGGCCGGGGGGCTTTCGTGCATTTTCTTCTGCTCGTCTTGCTGAAGAGATCCGTCTTCAATCCAGCGATCGTCTTGGCAGCCCTCCTTGTCTACGGCGAAGGAATTAACCTTGCCGCAGCTCAGCAAATGTGCGGCCAGGCGCTGTCACAGTGCGACCTGCAGACCGACTCCGCATGCCTCGAGCGCACATATGCGTGCGGCGAATATGATACCGTTATCCAGTCGCTCTTCGTCGAGCGGTTCGAACCGACGCCCGACCAGAAATACTTCGTCGGCGCATCGTTTTACGGCCGCCACATCCGCGAGCGCGCCGCCGGCGTGCAGTGCGAGATGGTGAAGTTCGCGCGCGAATACCTGACCGACTACCTGTCCGGCGTCGAGGCCGAGTTCACCACCAGCGGCTCGTTCGGCACGATGCGACAGATGGATCAAATCTATCATGCCGCGCAGATGTTGACCGACCTCGGCGACGTCACCGGCTGCCCGGAATCGGCGCTGACACGCGCCACCGTCGAGGACATCGCCCGTAGCGAGGCCGTGCGCTATGCACGCTCGGTGTTCCTGCAGCCGCCGCCGGAAGCTCGTTCCTCGTTCGACACACTGCAATTGGCGCTGAGAAGCTTCGTCAGTCGGGCGTCCGATCTCGAAACGGGGATCGCACTGCGCCGCGTCGAGATCAAGTCGGCCGAAACGCACCTGAAGGCGATCCGCGTCATTTTCGCTGATATATTCGGACCGGTGACCGGGGCGGGCGCGACGCTGGTCGCCAACACCTCGATCCTCGACGGCCTGGCCGCGAAGACGACGCAGATGCTGCGCTCCGTCGAAGTGTCGGAGGGAGAATTCAAGCGGGCGCTCGGCAACGTCACGCCGGAGCAATACGCCAATCTCAATCGCAACACGGTCGCCAGCGCGGAGGATTTTCTCAAGGTCTCCGCCTTCCACATCAACATGATCGGGGTGCTACTGCCGACGGATCCGGCAAAGCCCTTCTGGCGGCTGGACGCCGAGGTTCATGCCGACAACGCTGCCCAGGGCGCATTCAACGATCTCGCAAAAATAAAGGCGGACTGGAAGGCGCACGGCGCGGCCACCGGCATCTGCGCCCAGGCGGGCGCTGCCGACAGGGTGTGGTACTGCCGATGACAACCCTCCGAGCCATCGCGTTGTCCCTGATTGTCAGTTGCGTCCTGGCCGGCGCGGCCAGCGCCGCATCGATCCTGGAGCGGGCTTACACATCGGAGAAACTCGACGGTTTCTGGAACGCCACGCTCTCGAACGCAACGCCCGACGCCACCCGGTTCAGCGTGCTCGCCCCCGGTCCCGCCGCCGTCGAACCGAGCCACGAGGCGACGCAGCCCGATTTCGGCTTGCCCTTCACCGGCGAGGTGGTCGGCGAGGCGTCGGGCTCCTCCGGCGGCAGCCGCAGCGTCGGTTTCCCGATCATCCCGCTTTCGGCCGATGACGCCTCGGTGCTGATGCGAAGGCTTGCGTGGTCAGAGATCTACCTCAGCCGCTACCGCTTCTTCGCCCCAATCTCGACCGATAGCGCCGAAGAGCTCGCCGCGCTCGTCGGCCGACAATACGCCGCTGCCGTCGAGGCCTACCTGATTACCGGGCGGCTTTACTTCTCCGGGGCCGACTTGCCGGAGAAATGCCGGTACCTGACGCGGATGAACGAGATCAATGCCGGGCCTTTGTCAGGCGCCAGCCTGGCTTCGCTGCCTGCGGCCTGGCGTCCGCTGTTCCCGATCGTCGAGGYGGTGCGTGCACGGCTTGGTTCAGACGCGCTGGCGAAACTGGTCTGTTCGGTCAAGCCGGTACGCGGGCGCGCCGAGACGACCGGCCTGATCGAGACGCGGGTGCGCGCAAAGATCGTCAAGGCGGTCAGGACGAAGGTCGACGACACGCTCAACCTGATGAACGCCGCTTCGACCGAATACCAGTCACTGGTCAACGAGATGGACGTGTCGATCAAGTCGGCCGAGGTGATGGAGTTGGAGCGTGTGCTCGGCAACGCACAGGCCAACATGGTGCTCGTCAAGGAGGATCAGCTGAAGGCAGCAGAGACGATCGCCACGCTGCAGGCCGTCGACCTCTCCAGCCTCAACCAGCCGGAATCGCTGAAGGAGTTCGA
>NZ_JBFULQ010000720.1:0-2307 GCF_054049815.1 Mesorhizobium sp. P5_C1
ATCTTCACCCGCGACCTGCAGGAATCCGAGCGCTTCCTCGGCGTCGACGGATCGGACTGCGGCATCGCCAACGTCAATATTGGCACGTCGGGTGCAGAGATCGGCGGCGCCTTCGGTGGCGAGAAGGAAACCGGCGGCGGCCGTGAGAGCGGCTCCGATGCGTGGAAGGCCTATATGCGCCGCGCCACCAACACGGTGAACTATTCCAAGGCGTTGCCGCTGGCCCAGGGCGTGTCGTTCGACATCGATTGAGGACTCCGGGGCTCCATGCATCCCCGCACGGGGTATGCATGGAGCCCCGATCATCTGCCTGCCGGCGAGCCGAAGGCCTCGACGAAGGCGGCATCGATGATGGCCAGCTTCACGGCCTGGGCGGTCATGTATTCGCGGTAGAAATCGGCCGACACCCACATCACCGAATTGCCGCGTTGGCCGAGCCAGCCGACGCTGCCGAGGTCCTCGGCATCACGCAGCTTGCGCCCCAGATGGGTTCGCGACAGTTTGAGCCATTTGGCGAAATCGCCGATCGAGACGATGCCGGTCGGGATTTGATCGAGGCCGGCATGATCGGGATCGACGCTCGATATCAGCCAGTCCATGACGACGCCGCCATTGTTGAGCCAGGTGAACAGGGAAAAGGTCTGCCTGGGCTCGCGGACGGGGTTGGAGGAGACCAGGCCGTCGGCCACCAGCGGCTGCACCCTGGCGAGCGCGTCGGGCCGTTCGAGGAACGTCGCCAGACGGTTCGCGCCGTCGAGGCTGTCCAGCGTGTGCAGATGCGCCATCATCCAGCCGGCGACCGTCTCCAGCGTGTTTGCTGTGGGTTGTATCGGGCGGATGCGCCCGTCATGCGCCGTCGGCAGAAGCTCGACGAAATTGTAATGCAGCATCTCTTTGATGAAGGCGTCAGCGGTGTTGCGGCTGGCGACGGCGTTCTGGCGGATCACGTCGATGAAACGTGCCGCCGTCAGTTGCTTGCGGTAGTCATCGGGCTTCCGCCTGAAATGCAGGGCGAGGCCGATATGCGCCATCAGCCAACGCTGCTGGGTGGCGAACACAGACGAGAGCCGAGGGCTCATTCCGTAGGCCTGGATCAGCGCCTGCGCCTGGGCACGGACACAGCGATACAATGCCGGGTGGCCCGCAATAAGCTCCGAGGTCAGCGCCATTCTCCCCCTGCTCCGATTCGGCCTGACGGCTGCGAAGACCCAACCACATTTTCAGCCTTCCGCTTCTGTGTCCAGAAGCAGTCCGCCGGTGCCGGTTCACAGCATCGTGGGTTGGTGCATGACCTACGATTTCCCGGGGCAGCCCGATGTCACGGCGATTGTCGGCGGCCCTCGCTTGCCGGAAAACAGGCGTTGAAAGCGGCATCCACAATGGCCAGCTTGGCGGCCTGGACGGTCATGTACTCCTGGAAGAACGTCTTCGACACCCACATCACCGAATGGCCGCGCAGGCCAAGCCAGCCGATGCTACCGAGATTCTCGGCCGCGCTGAGCTTGCGGGAAAGATGGGTGCGCGAGAGCTTGAGCCATCTGGCGAACTCGCCGATCGAAACCACGCTGGTCGGAATGCGGTCCAGGCCGGCATGATCGGGATCGATGCCGGACATCAGCCAGTCCATGACGATACCGCCATTGTTGAGCCAGATGAACAGGGAAAAGGTCTGGTTGGGTTCGCGCACCGGCTTGGAGGAAAGCAGGCCGTCCGCCACAAGAGGCTGCAGCCTGGCAACCGTCTCGGGCCGCTGCAGGAACCTCGTCAGGCGATCGCCGCCGTCGAGCTGATCCAGCGTCTGCAGATGGGCGAGGACCCAGCCGGTAAA
This sequence comes from Mesorhizobium sp. P5_C1, assembly GCF_054049815.1. Classification (NCBI taxonomy): domain Bacteria; kingdom Pseudomonadati; phylum Pseudomonadota; class Alphaproteobacteria; order Hyphomicrobiales; family Phyllobacteriaceae; genus Mesorhizobium; species Mesorhizobium sp. P5_C1. Next base: position 1,829 of record NZ_JBFULQ010000720.1, read on the forward strand.
CGTTTGCACGGTGGCCGCCGTCGGCTGCAGGGGGTGCGTGCGCCCGTCGCCGCCCGACACATATTCGGCGATGTTGTAGTGCAGCATCTCCTTGATGAAAGCGTCAGCGGTGTTGCGGCTGGCCACCGCGTGCTGGTGCACGACCTCGATGAAGCGCGACACCGTCAATTCCTTGCTGCGATCGTGCGGGTCACGCCTGAAATGCATGGCAAGTCCGACATGGCCCATCAGCCAACGCTGCTGCGTGGCGAAAATGGAAGCCAGCCGTGGGCTCTCTTCATAGATGTGGATCAGCGCCAGCGACTGTGCCTGAACATGGCGATGCAGGGCTGGATGGGCGGCAATGTCTTCCAGATTCAGCGCCATCCTCCTTGTGTTCCGAGCGAGCCACTGCAACCCAGACGACGTAACCACATTTTCAGCGTTCGCCGCTTGTGTCCAGACGTTCCATCCCGGTCCACAGGCATGGAGAGCAGGCC
>NZ_JBFULQ010000721.1:0-2307 GCF_054049815.1 Mesorhizobium sp. P5_C1
GCCTTGGCCTTGGCCTCCGTCAGGCCGACGGAGGCGACCTGCGGATTGCAGTAGGTGCAGCCCGGAATCTTGAGCTTGTCGGTGGCATGCACGCCGGGAAAGTTGGCAATCTTTTCGACGCACACCACGCCCTCGTGCTCTGCCTTGTGGGCAAGCATCGGCGGGCCGGCGACATCGCCGATGGCATAAATGCCGGGCACATTGGTCTTGCCGTAGCCGTCGATGACAATACAGCCCCGGTCAGTCTTCACGCCCAGCGCCTCAAGCCCGAGGTTTTCGATGTTGCCCTGCACGCCGACGGCCGAGATCATGCGGTCGGCGGTGATCTTCTCGACTTTGCCATCCTTCATCTCGACATGCGCGGTGACCGAGTTCGCGCCCTTCTCGACCTTGGTTACCTTGGCCTCGAGGATGATCTTCATGCCTTGCTTCTCGAACTGCTTTTGCGCGAATTTCGAGACTTCGGCGTCCTCGACCGGCATCACCGCAGGCAGGAGTTCGACAACCGTCACTTCGGCGCCCATGGTGCGGTAGAAGGAGGCGAATTCGATGCCGATGGCGCCTGAACCCATGACCAGCAGCGATTTCGGCATCTCCTTYGGCACCATGGCCTCGAAGTAGGTCCAGATGAGCTTGCCATCCGGCTCGATGCCGGGCAGCGCGCGCGGCCGGGCGCCGGTCGCCAGAATGATGTGCTTGGCGGTGTAGGTGCCCTCGCCCTTGACGCCTTTCGGCACCGGCGGCTGCGGCTCCATTGGCGTCTTGGCCGTCTTGGACACGACGATCTCACCCGGCTTCGAGAGCTTGGCTTCGCCCCAGATCACGTCGACCTTGTTCTTCTTCATTAGGAAGGCAACGCCGCCATTGAGCCGCAGCGAGACTTTTCGCGAACGGTCGACCACGGCAGAAGTGTCGACGCTGACCTTGCCGTCGAGCTTCAGCCCGTAATCCTTCAGGTGATCCGAATAGTGCATGATCTCGGCCGAGCGCAGCAGCGCCTTGGTCGGAATGCAACCCCAGTTGAGGCAGATGCCGCCAAGATGCTCGCGCTCGACGATCGCCGTCTTGAAGCCAAGCTGGGCGGAACGCACCGCTGTGACATAGCCGCCCGGGCCGGAGCCGATGATGATGACGTCGTAGTTCTCAGCCACGATTTTCTCCTTGATTCACGATTCCAGCATGCYGCGCACGAGGGGCGCTAACGCCTCGCCGATGTTGCGCGTGTTTTCGGCATCGAGATGGACGCCGTCGAGCGGTGTACATTTAGCGACGCTCGCGGCATCAAAAAAGCCGCAGCCCATCTCGTTGGCGGCGGTTTGATAAAAGCCGGCGAGCTTGGGCGACTCGATTGCACCCGTTCCCAACATTTCGGCGTAGTCCACCTTGCGGGTTTCCACGATATGCGGCGGCGCAACCAGGATAATCCTGGGGGCGGCACCGCCGAATGGATAGGCGTGCCCCCGCACGATTTCGACGAGGCGTCGCATGCCATAGGACGCTATGACCGCGCTGCCATGAATCGACGGCTTCATGTCGTTGGAGCCAAGCATGATGACGATCAGATCGATCGGCGAATGCGTGCTCAGGATCGTCGGCAATATCCGGGCGCCGTTTCGGTCCGCGCCGGACAAGAAGTCGTCGTAGGCCGTGGTGCGGCCGCCCAGTCCCTCGGCAATGACGTGGAAGCTCGGTCCGAGCGCTCTCGCCAGTGTGGTTGGCCACTGGTCTTCATGTTCATGTCGGCTCAAAGTCTCCGGGTTGTGTCCCCAGGTCAGCGAATCGCCGTAGCACACAACTGTCTTCATGCACCCACACCCACCTGTGCCTTGATCAAACCGCGTCTCACCCGCCAGCTCACGAACAGCCAGTGAAGAATGATCGTCACCAGGCCCGACAGGCCAAAGCCGACCACCATGGGAATGTCCTTCTTCACCACCGCGGCACCGCTGTCGGCGTAGAGGACAAGCGCGACCAGCAGGGCAAGCATCACCGCAAACACGATCAGCAGCCACTTACCCGTCCTGGCCACCGCCGCGACCGGATCCGTCATGAACTGCGCCACGAAGAAGACGAAGGTAACCATGAAGGTCACCAGCACCGAGAACATGAAAACGAGGATGTATTCTTCCTCGGCGCCAGTGGCGATGGCCAACCACTGCGCGACCAGCCCGCCGGCCAAACCGGAAAGAATGAAAGCGAAAAGGCTGGTGAAGAATGTCCGCACCGCCCTTTCCCTTCCTAGACCAGCATGCCCATCGGGTTCTCGATCAGGCGTTTGAAGGCAACCAGCAATTCGGCCCCCAGCGC
>NZ_JBFULQ010000722.1:0-2297 GCF_054049815.1 Mesorhizobium sp. P5_C1
ATACGTCACCTGACCCCGCCGTCGTCCTTCGCTGCGTTTCGGCTGGACCGATTCTCGCCGATGTTCGACCGGCCGGACGATTTCGGGCTTTCCGACATCAAGCCATACCCATCCTATGACCTTTGCTACCCGGGCGTTTCACCAGGTGCACGGGCGCGCATCGCCTATTTCTTCACCTACCGCGGGACCACCGACGCGCAGACGCTGGAGGGGATCAATCGCGCCTGGCGCGAGGCGCAGGACTGGAAGCAGGAGCACCGGCACGCCGCGCTGAGCGCTATCGTCGGCACCGATCTGGTTACCATCATCGACCTGCGGCCGGATCACCCGGTTCGCCCTTACATATTGGTCGGGGACGATCGGCTCGTCTATCTCGGCCTCGACAGCATTCAATCCATTGCTTCTCTCACCGCCAATTTGCGCGGCGTTGCGCCCGATCGCGCATGGGACGAGGAAACCGTGGCCAAAACGGTGCAAGGCTTCATCCAAAACGACCTCGTTCTCCAGGAGGACGATCTCTACCTTGCGCTGGCGATCCAAGTTGCCGCCGACACGAGCCAGGATGCCGAGCACGTGGATATGGCGGCGCCATCGATGCGCTTTGCCCGACAAGACGAAGCGGCGGTGACCTGAGCCGGTGCAATGAAGCCAATCGATTTGCCTCTCATGGAGGGTTTCCAAATTTTGCTTCGCGGCGAACTCTTCGTCGAACAGGCGCGGCGGCGGGTAGCGTCGACCGTCGACGAATATCACTGGACCACGCACGCCGAGAAGGTTGGCGGACCCAAGCCTGTTCAAGAAGCGGCAGTCATTGAAATCGGTGACGACGGCAAGGTTGCGACCTATTCGCTGTTTTCATCCGGCGCCGTGCTTCACCGCGCCGTTTTCGGTCAGAACCGTGCGCTCCTGACCTTGCGCGACGGCAACGAGCATGAGTTGGCGCTGACTGTCGCACCCGACCTCGTGCTTCAACAGAATTTACTTCTTCAGCTTTCGCGCTGTCTTGCCGCGCTCGATCGCGATGAAGGTCCGCGCAAACTTCACTACTTTTCACCCGAAGCGCTGGCAGTGCGCGACTTCGACGTCGCGCCCGCCGGAGCGCTGGACTGGGAGACGTCGATCGGCATACGGCTCAACATGAGCGCCAGTGGCGCCCTGGTCTCCGCCGTGGGAATGGACGAGAAGGGAACGCTTATCGGGCGGGCGGGCACGCCGGTGTTCCACGCGGCGCCGATTGAGACCCTTCGCGGCGCCGAGGAAAGCATCGAACCACCACCGCCTCCCCCTGGCATCGACCGCGAAGAAGTTACGATCGAAAGCGAGGATATCACGCTGCACAGCCTGTTCGTGCACGGACGCAAACCCGCCGGGCCTAGTCCGGCCTGCCTGTTCCTGAATGGATCGGGCTCCATCACCCGCTGGGGCGGTGCGCCCGGCATGCGCCTGAAGACACTCGAGACGATGGATGCGCTCGCGCAAGTCGGCGTAGCCAGCCTGGCGATAGATGCGCGCGGAGCAGGCAAAACCGGATTCGGCAAGGCCGACCGCCCCTTGGGCGCGACGCGGCTGGCCGATGCCGCCGCCGCCTGGCGCTGGCTCGCCGCGCGCGCCGACATCGATGCCCTGCATCTTTTCGCAGCCGGTCATAGCCTGGGCGCCCTTGTGATCCTGCAGCTGTTGTCGACCGACCCGGCCCTGGCGCCGGCCGGCCTGATCCTGCTTGCCCCCCCGGGCAGGCCGTTGCGCGATATCCTGATGGAACAGAATGCACGCGAGAGCGCACGCCTGCACGTGTCGGAAGAAGAGGCCGGCAAGCGAGACGCGGCACTACGGCAGTGGCTCGACCGGGAAGCAAGGACAGATGGCGCGGAACTGCGGCTCGGGGGCCTGAGACCGCTCACCGATCCGGCCGTTCTCGAAACCGATCCACGCGCAGCGGTTGGAGCCGTCCGCTGTCCGATGCTGATCTTGCACGGCGACAAAGACATTCAGACATCGGCAGACCGTGATGCCAAAGCGCTGCACCGCGCCGCCCGCAGCCACAATGTCCGCTCCACATACAAGGAAATCCACAACGCCGACCATCTATTCCGGCTCGAGCCCGAAATGTCGACGCCGGAGCGTTACCGCCAGGATCTGCCACCGAACCCGGAGTATCTCGCAGCCGTTGCTGGGTGGATTGCCGGACTTGCTGCCAGTGCACCCAAACCGCGACGTTGACGCCGATTGCGTCACGCTTTGCCAAATACATTCTGGCGATGCGTTCGACGATATATAGCAATTATCGGCACCTGACC
>NZ_JBFULQ010000723.1:0-2288 GCF_054049815.1 Mesorhizobium sp. P5_C1
CGGTAAGCCTGGCCGGATCCTGCTCCTTCAGCCAGCGATCATAAGCCGAATACGGTCTTCTCAATCCGGAGACTTCCGGAAGCATTTCATCGAACGCTGCCAATCGCATACTCCCCTGTGACACCATTTCACTGGCGTCGCCGGAGAAAATCAAGCGCAATCGGTGATTTGAGGGATACGGACGACCAGTATGTGGCGGCTGCCCAAAATTAAGGCAGCTGAAATATGCCCTTGGTCAGGCTTTGCCTCGTGGTCAGGCAGGCGCGTTCAGCAGCTGAAGCACGGTCCCAAAAAGTGGAACCCAGCTTAGGAGAAGGTCATGCTCAAACACTGAGATAGAACCCCATCCCGATTCTATCGGGGATGGAACGGGCTCTAGAAGGCGCGGAACGTGACGACGGTGAAAGTGTCCTTGATACCGGGGAGTATCTGCACCTTCTCGTTGACGAAATGGCCGACATCTTCCTCGTCGTCGACGTAGAATTTGGCGAGCAGATCGTAGTTGCCGGCAGTCGAGTAGATTTCCGAGGCGATCTCGGCATCGGCAAGCGCGCTGGCAACCTCATAGGATTTGCCCAGCTCGCATTTGATCTGCACGAAAAACGCCCTCATGGCTTCGTCCCTAAACGTCCAAGTCCAAGCGGCCCTTCTGACAGACTGGAGGCGTGCTTTCAAGCGCCGGATAAATGCTCAGCCGGCTCGGGACCGGGCTAAGACTTCCCGCAACGCGCGGGGGGCGACACGAATGTTCGCCACCGATGAAACCGTGAAGCGCCGCCATGCGTATGTTAAAATGCCTCTTGGAATAGTTTTGGGGAGAGGCAGCTTTCTCAAGTGGGCAACGGAGACAGGCCATGCGCCGCATGTTTTTCGCATTCGCGTTCGTTCCACTCGTCCTGGCGTCGTCTGCGCTTGCCGGCGATGCCGAGGTCAAGGCGGCGCAAGCCGCCATCGACGGCCAGTTGAAAGCCTTCATCGCCAATGACGGCGCCGCCGCCTATAGCTTCGCCGCACCCAACGTGAAGCAGATCTTCCCGACCGTCGACACCTTCATGAACATGGTGACCAACGGCTACGCGCCGGTGCGCAACCCACAGACCTATTCTTTTGGCAAGGTCGAGGAGACGAGCCCGACCTCGATCATCCAGCAGGTGCTGATCGTCGGCCCCGACGGCAAGGATTATGAGGCTGTCTACACGCTGCAGCAACAGCCCGACGGCACATTCCAGATCACCGGCTGCAGCCTGCGCGCGTCGAATTCGCTAAGCACCTGAGACAGCCGACATCAGTAGCGCGCCCTGCCGCCCGACATATCGAATACGGCACCAGTGTTGAAGCTGCTCGAATCGGAACACAGCCAGAGCACCAACGCAGCGACTTCGTCGGCGGAGCCGAGCCGTTTCAGCGGGCTGGCGCCGATCATGTCGCTGACAACTTCATTGCCAAGGCGCCTGATAAGGTCGGTATCGATCGGACCGGGCGCTACGCAATTCACCCGAATGCCGGTGTCGCAAACCTCCCGCGACAATGCCTTGGTGAAAGCGATAATGCCTGCGCTTGCCGCCGAGTAGGCGGCAAGGTTCGGCAATCCCTCCTTGCCTGCAAGCGATCCCATGTTGACGATGCGGCCGTTGCCGACCTTGCGCATTATCGGCAGGACCTGATGCGTGACCTCGAACGTTCCGAGGAGATTGACACCGATAATGCGCTGCCACTCAACCGGCTCGAAGGCCTCAAAGCCGAGGTAGGGACCGAGATAGCCAGCGTTGTTGACGAGGATGTCGATCCGCCCCGCTCGGGCGACGATGTCAGCCAAGGCTTCCCTTATGTCGCCCGCCTTGGTGGCGTCGACCGTCTGGCTGTGAATTCCGGCAGTCGGCACTGGATCGGCGTCCCATACCCAGACGTCGGCGCCAGACCCTGCCAACTGTGTGGCCACGGCTCTGCCGATGCCCCGGGAGCCACCGGTTACGATCGCCGTCTTGCCGGCAAAGTCGTATGTCACGGCCATAGCCAATCCCTCGATTACAAATCTGCTCTTGGGCAGCCGATCCGTCAATCGCTGGAGACGCTGGACTATATGGCCGGGATATCGCCCCGAGCCCAACCTTCCGAAATCTCCGCCGCGCGTGCTTCGAAGGCATGTGCCTCGATTGCCGCACGGATGTCCTGCATAAGCTTCTGATAATACGAGAGATTGTTCCAGGTCAGAAGCATCGCGCCAAGTGCCTCCTGCGAGCGCACCAGATGGTGCAGATAGGCGCGTGAGTAGTCCCTCGCCGCCGGGC
>NZ_JBFULQ010000724.1:0-2287 GCF_054049815.1 Mesorhizobium sp. P5_C1
GCCGACGAGCCACCACAGATCACTCTTGAAGCAGCGGCAGAACCTTTTCGTCCAGGAATTTGAGACGCCTACCCAACATTTCCGCGTTGGCGGGATTCGCCGGAACATTGACAGGAATCAGCTTCGCAACGGACTTCCGCTTCCGAGCGGCTTCAACCCATTCTTCCATGGCGCCAATGTATCCATCCAGCGCCTCATACGGAGTTCTGACGTCGTCGCCTGGCATGTAAGCTGGAGGCACATCACCCACGATCACCCATATCCATGCGGGTACATCTGACCTTCCAGGCAAAATCTCGAAGAGAAAAATGTATACTATGCCCTCGGCACCATATCCAAAATACTCCGTCTTGATATTCTTCCCCCACTCAAAAAATTTAATGTATTCACGGGCCTCGCCAAGGGCAGCGTCAAAATTATCGTCCGAGTCCGGATCTTCCGCCGCAAGCGGCAAACGACTGACCTTGCTGAGATCTGGGGCGATTGCATTCATACTCCGTCTCCACCAATCAAGTTCTTCTTGCGCCATCGCCTCTCAGCCCAGCGCGCAAAATCTGCAGCATCTTGATGATGCCTAATATGGTCGTCCCGGAAACGAGGCTTCACATTCAATACGTGATCTCCCCCCACCATCGGCCAGCGGTACCTCATGGGAAACGTCCATAAGACGAAACTAACTCAGCTCCGATTCTTTCGGCTCATCAGGCATCTTGGCACGCTTCCACGGCGAGGTTTTTGTATCGCGCCAAGCATGCCAGCCCAACGGCAAATCCGCCAACTGCGCAACAGTTTGATCAAGCTCTACCACCTCGACCAAGGCCACCAAAATTAGGTCATCTTGATCAATCTCAGCCTCACTTCCATAGAATTGCCACGACTCGTCATCGTCATCATGTGATACATACGCAATCCAACCTGCACTACTGAATACTTTCCGAGTAGATATGACGGCCAAATTTTTTTTGTCTTTGAACTTCCAGCTGCCCATCTCATTACCTATTTGTTTGATTTGTCCAAATTCTCAAACCTGGCGAGAATCTGGAGATTTTTGTAGCTATTTGATCCAGGTGATTTCGTCTTGTCGGCAGGATTAACTGGATCTATGTGATCAATATGCGCTTCATTTTTGGGAGGAGTGACACCTCTCCTACTTTGATTTGGTGCAGTTACCTCTATTCCGCTCTTATCTGATCTTAGATAACCACCGTTGATTTTCATGTTTTCCTTAAATATGGCTATTCTCTGCTTCTTTGTTGGTTTGTTGCCTGGAGCAACGTTGGGAGGATCCTCCAAATGTGCATACGGCCTCCTTATTTCGTCTGCCTTGCCAGTCGAAACCGGAATCTCTTCTGTACTAGTTGTCGAGATAGAGCCCGGCCCATTATCCGGAGCGATATCGGGTTTAGCAATGCTGGAGCGCTCGGCGAGCCTTGCCAACACCTGGCTGCCAATTGCACTAAGCCCTTCGGCAAGGACATTGCCGCTGGCACCCCAAAGCGCGCCATTGGCAATCCCCCGGGGGATACTCCCGCCAGTGTTGTAGGCGGATGCGCCGCCGTAAGCGCCACCCGCCGCGCCCCCAGCGGCGGTTCGCCAATCCCTGCCCAGCCCAGCAAAGCGGTTACGCCCTTCGCCAGGCCATATCCGGTCAAGCCGGCGCCGAGGGCCTCTGCCGCCCAACGGGCTGAGCCGGCCCGGTCCTCGGCATCCTCGGTCCGGGTCTGCTCCTTTTTGAGAAGGTCCTCGTAGCTCCCACCCGACAAAGCGGAATCGAGCCCGGCGGAGATCGCGTCCGCACCGCCGGCGGTCCCGCCCTTAGCGGTGAGGCGACCGACATCCCCGAATGCCAAGCCGAACTGCTGCAACAGCGGCATGGTGCTGTACTGGGCTCGGGCCGGATGTTCGCCGATCCAGGCCAGTCCGTTCTTCAGCTCGGCAAGCTGGGCTTCCAACAACTCTGGCGTGATGTTCGAATCCTGGGCCGCCCTGGCTCGCCATTGGGCTTGCGCCGCCAAGGAAATCTGTTCAGCCACCGCCTTGCGCGCGCCCGGGTCGCGAACCGCCAGGACAATCGCACTCAACTCCGCAAAACGCTTCTCGAACGGAACGCTTGGGTCGATGTATTGCGTGGCTCGTTGGCTCGAAACTGCCCGGGGCAGGGGAAGTTTTCTGTCGAAACCCAACTCTTGCTGCGCAGCGAGGGCCCAAGTCACGGCAGCCTGGAAATCCTCAGGCGTCGAGACCTTGCTCCAGTCGGGGGCCGGCCCCGGGAACATCTGGCTGACGT
>NZ_JBFULQ010000725.1:0-2285 GCF_054049815.1 Mesorhizobium sp. P5_C1
GGATATCGCTTCTATCGTTGCCGCAATGAAGGCGATCCATGGTGACAGCGAATACTACGTCTTCATCAACCATGAACTCCCCTTCGTGTTTATCGGCCAAAGGTCACCATCATGAGCGCGGCCATGCTGAAGCCCTTGGGGATGCCGAAGGGGATGAACCCGCAACAATGGCGCCAGTCAGTCGAGAAGCGCCTCAACGACCTTCTGGACCGCGCCATGTCGCTCATTACGGCACTGGATCTTATGGARGTYGATTGCGACCTGGAGGAKACGGCAGACGACGAGCCRTCGCTMGGCTGCCTCGATGATCTGGAGCWSGACMACTGCGACGACGAGGAAGGTGGCGACGACGAGCCTTGCGTGGATATCTATGGCGAACGCATCATGTGGCCCGACGATCTGGCGTCGCAGGAAACGCTGGTGGAGAGCGGGATATGACGGCGCCGTTCTATCAACGACGCGCCTTCGACCCGCTATCAGCAGCGACAGAGCCGAGCAACGACATGATCGTYSTGCCGTTCCWCCACGCTTACCGCAACAACTTCGGMATGATCCCTGTSCRCACYSRMGACGATTTCATGCTCGTCTCGYCGTSGCACTACGACCCYGAGCRCTAYCCKCCGGGCTCTTGTATTCAATAAGGTTCCGACCGACCCATTGGCCCGCTGCTYCGGTGGCGGGCTTTTCAATTTGCCCAGCCCTTKGCCCACTTCACCCGTCGGGTGCCGCAGCGAATTCCATCTCAAGCGACGCTTTCGGCTTCTGCAGCTKCACGGCCACACAATGTTTGYTGGCGGCATCCCAGGAACTGCCGGTCATGCAGACWGGGCGYTTGGGCGAGCAGGACTTTCCGGCCAACGTGGACTTCAAGCTGCGCGTGCACACGCAGGCCCCTTTTYCCCAACCCCAATTCTCCGGGCAGCTCACGCAGCGCCGAGTTTTCGGATCGACGAACTGCCCCGCCCCACAGGAGCAGGCCGAGCGCTTGGCATCCCACGAGGCGCCCRCYGCACAAGAGACGCAAGTTTTCCTCTTCGGATTCCAGTATTTCCCCTCKGGGCATGCTCCGCTCTCACCGGTGGGCTTGCTGGGCTGCGCCGGCGATGGCGGCAACGCCTTCGCCGGYGCAGTCTTCTGYGGCTCCGCCGGCTGCTGGCCCGGACAAGTGAGCTTTTGGTCGCATTGAAGCGTGCACCCGACCACACCRCGAGACCGATTGACCGGAGTGTCCGGGTATTCGAAGGGACAGGGCATCTGCTGTGCGCTTGCGGTCCATCCGAACAGCATCATCAAACTGGCGAGAASAAGATGRCGTCTCATAGTTCGGATAGTAGTGATTGTTCGCCGAATTGAAAACGGTCAACCGCGTGATGCCCGCTGCCTCACGGTAGGGGCCCTAGCCGTACAAATGCAGATTATTGACAGACATGCATATATCTGAAATGTATACGTACATTGGAGGCAAGAATGGCAAAGATGAGCATATACGTTTCGGACGAACTGAAAGAGCGCATGGATGGAAGGCCAAACGACAACTGGTCGAGCATCGCTCAGCGCGCTTTCGAATTGCAGATCAACTCAACCCTTAAGGAAGGCACTGACATGACTGAAGTGATCGAGAGGCTTCGCGCCTCCAAGGCCAAGCTCGAAGAGCGGGAGCGGCCTCAGTGGACTAAGGATGGAAGGGAATGGGCAGCCGGTCACGCTGAGATCGACGAACTGACCCGCGTGTGCGAGATCGACGTCGACGCATATGACGATGCTGACGATTTGCTGCTCGTGCTGTGCGCTGCCTATAATGACGACCCGAATCCGGATCGCGACCAGGTTGCCGACATCTGCGAACAGCTCACGGGCTCGCCGAAGAAGCGCCCGACCAGGAACCAGCTCGCCTGGTACATCGAAGGCGCGCAGCAGGTTTGGGAAGAGGTCAAAGATGAGGTGTTCAAATAGCCTTCCGGCTCCTACGGCTTGAGTAAAGTAAGGCCCGCTGCCTCACGGTGGCGGGCTTTTCCCTTTTACTGGATGCTCAGTTCCTAAATCGCGCGAAGTGGCACCTTTTTGTGTAGCTATGCTATTGATTCTTGATGATATTTTAAGGATTGATGCTATCATACCGCGTATGGCCGAGACTTCAATCGAATGGACTGACGCAACGTGGAACCCTGTCGCGGGGTGCACGATTCTGACTTCCGGTTGTACAAATTGCTATGCGATGCGAATGGCTGCCCGCCTTGAAGCAATGGGCACGGAGAAGTACCAGGGCCTGACGCGCAAGACCGGCG
>NZ_JBFULQ010000726.1:0-2278 GCF_054049815.1 Mesorhizobium sp. P5_C1
CCGAAATGGCCAGGCAGGAGAGCAGAGCAATCGCGGTTCTCATAACGAGCATCGATTCATGTCTGCGCCTCATTTTCCGACCTTTTACGATGCCCGAATTGCCAGAGGTTGACCGTGATCGGCGCCGGGGTCAACCGTCCCGAAGACGCACGCGATTGAGCATCGTTGCACATTTCGGCACTTGCCATCCCTTCGTTGCAGCGACCCTTCAAACGGAGCTCGCCAATGGCTAGATCGAAACCGGCCAAGCATTATCGCAGGCTGAAATCGAGCGCTTTCTCGTGGCAGCGGAAGCGCTGCATTGGAGCATCGTGAAGCCGTTCATATCGCCACACYGCGAGCACTACCGCGCTACGCGTGTCTTGCATGAGGGGCTGTTGAAGGCCGTTCGGGAAGTGACGGGAAGGAAGTCGAGTTTATCCCATGGAATGTGATGGGTCCGGTGCGATGCCCCCGGCTGAGTAGCGCGCGGGCTGGGACTTCAGTCTTAGTCCCGCCAATAGGCTTARTTGSKMAGTTKCTAATATGCCCATAGTTTWGGCAGCGCGGGGAACGCAACCCCTTCCCGCAGTGACCGGTGCGGCTTTCGCATCCCCAAGATAGCCCCAAGGCCGCACCGGCCATCGTATCAAGAACGGGTCGCACGGACGGTCGGGCTTGTTTGCCGAATCGTGGAAGGCAGTCCCAAGTGCTCTCAACTGTTTTACGGGAAAAGCTGGTGTGCGAATGCGGTCGCACCGGTTATCTGAAACTACGAGAAGACCATCAGCCCCTCAGCGGGACCTGGGAATCCTACAGCCTGGAGGGGTTCAATGGCGGCAGCCTGACGATCACCAGTTGCGGAAATATTCCCGGCGACAAGCTGGCCTATTTCCGTCCTTTGTGTCCTCAATGCAGCCAGTGGGGCAAGGTGAAGTATGCCAGCCGGACCTGAGCCCGAAAGGACCACTTACATCGTTGGCGTGTTTGAGAAGCCGCATTGGCGGACAGTGCTGACCACCAAGGACAAGGCCGAAGCAGAGGCGCTAGAACAGGCGATGGCCCAGGACGACGTTAAGGCGCGGATCGAGGAAATCACGCCGAAGCCGAAGCGGGCGGTAGGCTTTGAGTGATGGTGAGAAGTCTAGCCAGCACCGCCACCGTGATTGCAACGATAGCTGCCGCTATCGTGCTGACATTTATGGCAGCTAARAGATTTGAACTACGGCGCCCAAATCCGATCGAGGCTCATATCGAGAGGAATATCTGAGGGATGCGGGATGACCTGCTACAATCCCGTATGGCCGTCCGAATAGTGGTTATCCTGGCGCTTCTGTCCGCCTTCGCCTACGGATTCGCAAAACTTGTGGAACGCTATGGCGGCGTTGGCGATAGGCCCTCTCCGTGTGAGCAATCGTCTGATTGCCCCGACCCGAACGCGCCGCCTCCTGAACTTGAGCCTAAGCCTTCTTAGGCCGCACCCCGGCGCCGCCGCCGGACAACCCTAGCGAAACAGCAGATAGACGCCATATGCAAGAGCTCTGAATGAAATGCGCGATCGCTTGATTGAATATGGCGTCTCCCGCAAGACACGGATTTAGCAAGCTTCGCCCCCGCAAGGGCGCGCATGACGATTTCAGCCCCGGCAGCGACACGGCGCCGAGCCTATGGCTCGCTACAGGGCCAATCTTCAGGCCTCGTCAAGCCAGAAGGCAACTCGGTCCGGGCGTCTCCGCAAGCCATGTTGAGCTGCCACTGGGACAGACCCGCCGAATTGGAAAGATCGAGGCCCTCGATACGGGTCTGAAAGAAAAAAGCGCGGTCAAAGTCTATCGGCGCGGTGAACGTCGCTCCTCGGAAGTCCGCCCGCGCGAGATTGGCAAACGAAAAGCGGCTGCCGCTGATATTGGCGTCATGGAACTGCGCTCGCCCCAATTCCGCCTTTGTGAAATCAACATTGGTCAGATTGGCGTCCTGGAAATTCGAGCGCTGCACTTCCGCGCTCGTAAACACAGCGCCCTGCGCGTCCATACGGCTGAAGTCGGTCCTGTAGGCCTCGATTTTGTCGAACCGGGCGCCTTTGGCGGTCGAGTCGGCCAGGGAAGCACGCACAAGCGTTGCCTTCTCAAAATTCGCCGCAAGGAGATTGCTGTTCCTGAGGTCGGTCGACGTGAAATCAACACCGAACAGGTTCGCCCCGCTCAGGTCCTCTCCTGTTAGGATGAGAAGCTTTTTGTCACAGTCCTGCCAATTGACGCCAGGCGTCGCGGCTGCGTCGCAATTTTGAGCGGCAGTGGCG
>NZ_JBFULQ010000727.1:0-2268 GCF_054049815.1 Mesorhizobium sp. P5_C1
CTCCGGCATCAAGAACCTTGCCGATGATACCAGGCTCGTTCCAGGGCACGCGAACCATGGGCGTCACGGGATATGCGCCCATGGCCTGAAAACATTGAACCATGCTGAGATAATCCTGCACGCCATGCTGCAGATCTACCGTCACACTGTGCCAGCCGGCTCGTGCCATGACTTCCGCGGAAAAACCGGAAGGGATTGCGAGCCAGCCGTTCAGGCAGGCCCTGCCGGCCGCGAGCCGGGCTTTGAGGGCGTTCTTCAAGAAAATCTCCATCGAGGTTCAGTGAGCGCGGCGCCAGCCATCATTAACCGAGGATAGGCATTTTTGAAATATCAAAATTAGGCAATCCTCTCGCTTCCTGACTGTGTCCGAGTTTAATGAAGACCTTCACGTTCTCTGCGGAGTGCGATTTTGTCGCCTCCGGCGCAATTTCGACGAGAACTCCTACTTGCTCAAGCAGGCTGGAGAATGTAACAATCATATATCAAAATAGGTTGTCGACCGATGCTCTCGCTTCTAAACTCCATGGATCTCCCCTTGTCCTCCCTGGACAAAGGCGTCCCCCCAGTGAGCGGGCCTATACCGATCGACGATGTCGCGGCGAAACACTGGAATCTCCTTCGGGAAGATCTACCGCTCCCTGTTGCGGTCCTCAGGGACAAGGCCGTGCGCGACAACAGCGCATGGATGAAATCCTTCCTGGCCGATGCCGGCGCGGTGCTCTCGCCGCACGGCAAGACCACGATGTGCCCTGCCCTGTTCGACCTCCAGCTTGCCGATGGAGCCTGGGCGATTACCGTTTCAACGCTGCATCAGATCCAGGTCGCCCGCAGCTTCGGCGTCAAGCGGATCTTCCTGGCCAACCAGCTCATCGGACGGCAGGCCATCGACTATGTGATTGGCGAACTGGCGGCCGATTCGAGTTTTGAATTCCTGTTTCTGGCAGACTCGCAGGAGAACATCCGCGCGATTGCAGACGCCGCCCGCGAGGCAGGATCGAGCCGCCCCCTGCAAGTGCTGGTCGAACTCGGTTATCCCGGCGGTCGTACCGGCTGCCGCAGCCGTGACGAAGCCCTGGATCTCGCTCGTTACATCGGGAGCACCGAGGGCCTGCTCGCGCTTCGCGGCATCGAWGGCTTCGAAGGCCTCCTTAAAGGCGCCGACAATGGGGCGACATTGACGCTTGTCGAAAACTTTGTCGGGCAGATGGTTTCACTTGCGCGCCTTTGCGACGCCGAAAATCTGTTTGCGGCAGATCCGATCATCCTGAGTGCCGGAGGCTCCGCCTTCTACAATGTGGTGGTCGAAGGACTGGGAGCCGCGGCATTGTYGCGGCCGAGCATGGTTCTGGTGCGATCCGGCTGCTACATAACGCACGATTCCGTCCTTTACGCCAAAGCCGTCGATGCACTCAGGGAACGCAATCCCGAGCTTGCCAACTCTCGCGGTGGGCTTACGCCGGCCCTCGAAGTCTGGGCCTACGTGCAATCCCGGCCGGAGGACGAAAAGCTGATTGCCGGGCTCGGCAAGCGCGACGTTTCCTACGACGACCAACCGGTGGCGCTGACGTGGTTTCGGCCTGGAAGCGGTATGGAAAAGCCGCAGAAGCTATCGCCGGACCATATCGTCACGCGGCTGAACGACCAACACTGTCACATGACCATCCCGGCGGCCTCGCCGCTCACGGTTGGCGACATGGTCGGCTTCGGCATCTCGCACCCGTGCCTGACCTTCGACAAATGGCGCGTACTGCACGTCGTTGACGAGAACTACCAGGTGATCAGTTCGGTCCGCACCTACTTCTAGCAAGTTTACCGTCCAGGCCGCAGCGCCTGACCGCAACAGACAGAGGCAAAATGAAACCGTCCAAACCAAAGGTCTTTCTCATCACCGGCGCGGCAAGCGGCATCGGCGCGGCTCTCGCCAGGCTGGCCGCCGAAGCCGGCAACACCGTGGTGCTGGCCGACATCAACCTGCCCGGCGCCACGACGGTTGCGAAGTCGATCGGTCCCGCCGCCTCAACGGTCAAACTGGACATCTGCTCGTCAGAGCAGTGGGACCAAGTCCTTGATCATGTCTGGGAAAAATTCGGACACCTCGACGTTCTGGTGAACAACGCGGCGATCGTCCACACGGGCTACGCCCGTGACCTGACGATGGAGAAGCACGAGGACACGATGCGGACGAACTTCTTCGGCCCCGTAAGGGGCATGATGGCCGCCTTGCCGAAGTTCAAGGCGCAGGGACACGGCCACCTTGTCACCGTCTGC
>NZ_JBFULQ010000728.1:0-2260 GCF_054049815.1 Mesorhizobium sp. P5_C1
CCTTCATCATGGTCCAGGACGTCGTTATGGTCCTGGTCGCCGTGGCGCTCAGCCTTGTGCTTTCGCGGTCGAATCTTTCGTTCGATCCGCTCTCCAACCAGGGTTTGGGAACCTGGGGGGGCATTGTCGTCATCAGCCATCTCCTGTTTAGATATTGTGGTCTCTACAAGACCGTCTGGCGCTTCGCTTCGACGCCCGACTTTTTCAATATCCTGAAGAGCTGCGCGATTTTGACGTTGGCTCTGTACGCCACGTCCATGCTGGCTCGTTCTTTCCAGCCTGTGCAGGGGCTCAACGAGCGTCAGTTCATCGTCTTCTTCCTCGTCTCTTTCACGATCATATCGGCGCCCCGGCTGTTCTACCGCTTCCTGCGTGACGGCGCGAGCTGGGGCATTCTGAGCACCAAGACCGGCAAGACGCAGGCCAAGCAGGCGTTGTTCGTTGGCCGGCTCGGCGAAGCCGACCTGATCATTCGGTTCACGCGCACGGCGGAGCCGGCGGACTATTCCATCGCCGGGATCATGGCGACCGAGCGCGGCGTACAATTGGGCACGCGGATTCAAGGCGTTCCCGTGGTCGCGACCCGGCCGCGGCTGATCGACGTCCTGGAAGACTATGCGACAGGCACCGAAAGCCTGGACTTGCTGATTTTCGGCAGTGGCGCCGAGCACGAGATCGAGGAGTATTCGGAACTCGTCCGCGTCGCCCGGCATGGCGACATAAGTGTGGTGCAGTTCTCCGGTCTTTCGGAACTGGAACAGCAGGGAAAACTGGTTCTCGACGCGGTCGAGATGGAAACGATCCTACGCCGCCCGACAGTGCCTTCCGATGTCGAGCGTATCGGGACCTTTATTGGCGGCAAGCGCGTTCTGGTGACGGGCGGTGCCGGGTCGATCGGCCGAACGTTGGTCAAACGGTCGTTGGAACTGGGGGCGGAGGCGGTGCTCGTCGCCGACAACTCCGAGTTCGGCATCTTCCAGTTGAGCCAGTACATTGACGAGAAGGACCATGACCGCCTCAAGGTCCGCATCGTCGATGTCGCGGATCGGCGCCAGATAACGCGTGTCGTCACGGAATTCAGACCGGACATCGTCTTTCACGCCGCGGCGCTCAAGCATGTTCCGCTGCTCGAGGAAARCTGGGATTCGGCCATCCAGACCAATGTCTTCGGCACGCTTGTCTGTGCCGAAGTCGCCGCCGAATGCGGGGTTGCCCAGTTTGTCCTGATATCGAGCGACAAGGCGGTGGATCCCTCATCGGTGCTTGGCGTGACAAAGCGGGCTGCCGAACAGATCATCAGCGCCTTGCATGGGCCCCCAGCCAGCGAGCCGGGCGCGCGTCGTTCGGTCACCAAGTTCGTGGCCGTTCGCTTCGGCAATGTCTTTGGCAGCAACGGTTCGGTGGCGACCATATTCCAGGCGCAGATCGAGGCCGGAGGGCCGGTCACCATCACGGACCGGCGCATGACACGCTATTTCATGACAGTGGCCGAAGCCGTCGATCTCGTCATCATGTCGGCCGCCGATGCCGCATCGCGGCAGAGCGGGGACGATTATGCCGTCTATATGCTCGACATGGGCAAGCCGGTGCCGATCCTTGAAGTGGCCGAAACAATGATCCGCCTGTCCGGAAAGAGCCCCTACACGGACATCCCGATCCGGTTCACCGGCATAAGGCCGGGCGAGAAACTCCACGAAATGCTGCATGGCGAGGATGAGGAACTCGTCGAACTCGGCATTTCGAAGATATTTGGCCTGAGCACGGATGTCGTGGAATGGTCGGATGTCCAGGCCGCGCTCACGGCGCTGCAGCAGTCGGTCAAGAACCAGGACAAGGATGCTGCGCTGGCCGTGCTGGCAGGCCTTGACCAGGCCAAGAAGGCCAGGGAGAGCATCCATCAGGCCGTGATCCCGAAAACGGCCCGCCAAGCGACCTAACCCGATCCAGAAGCGATCTTGATCGTGGATTGGACAAACCTAGAGCAATTCCAGGAAAAGTGTGAAAACGGTTTTCCGTCCGGAATTGCGTCAAAACAAAGAGATAGAGCAATTCCAGGAAAAGTGTGAAAACGGCTTTCCGTCCGGATTGCGTCGAAACAAGGAAATTGAGCGGTTCTGCGTTTGCGTGAAACGATGAGCCGCTCTAGCCATTCCCAGGCATTTGCAGGGTGTTTGAAGCTCGTGAGCAAAGAAGATCCGCGCATCGCAGTCCTGATGGGCACGAAAGACGGCGCCGCCTTCATCGATGAGCAACTGCAATC
>NZ_JBFULQ010000729.1:0-2222 GCF_054049815.1 Mesorhizobium sp. P5_C1
AAGTTGACGCGTGGGCGTATGCTGCCGTTCTTTGAGAGTTTGCAGCGATGCCTTGTCGGGATCGAGGCGTGCAGTTCGTCGCATTATTGGGCTCGCGAGCTAATCTCGCGTGGCCACGACGTGCGGCTGCTGCCGGCACAGTATGTGAAGCCGTATTTGAAACGGCAGAAGAATGATGCTGCAGATGCAGAGGCGATCTGCGAGGCCGTGACACGACCGACGATGCGCTTCGTGCCGGTGAAGTCGCCCGAGCAGCAGAGTGTGATGATGCTGCACCGGGTKCGRTTRATGCTCAACCGCCAGCGCACRCAGATATCGAACGCGTTGCGRKCSCACCTRTCCGAGTTCGGGGTCGTGCGCCGATCGGGCGTAATGGAATTGAGCAACTTCTCGTGGTCATCAACGACGAGAACGATGCCAGGATACCGGCCGACGCACGGCTTTGCCTGAGGATGCTTGAAGCACAGCTTCGTGTCGTGAAGGAACAGATCCTCGAAAACGCTCGCCGGGTCCGTGCGAGTGCGCGAGAGTCCGAACTGGGTCGCAGGTTGATGGAGATTCCGGGCGTTGGCCCGCTGCTGGCGAGTGCGTTCGTTGCGACCGTCGCTGATCTGCGAGAAGGCGATGCGGGAGGCGTCGTCGATGCAAACATGGACGAACTCCCAACTGCTGCCGCGCGAGCTCGCATTGCCGGTGCGCTTGCCGGTAATGCGATGACCGATGCGCTCGATCGCGAGAAGGAGCGGCGCGGCCACATATAAATGCGCAATCGCTCGAAGAGACCATCAGGATTTCGGCGTCTAAAGAGCACTCTCTTCCAACGCGGTCGGTTGAACGGGTGGACCTCGTCTCTGAAAAAACGCAGCCTGTGCTGCTTTGTTCCGAATTTGCTGATCAACCGGGTGTCCGAAGCGCAAGTGCGGATAGTCGGGCAACAGTCGGAAAAAACCCAGGCTGAGAACGCGGCATAGCGTTGTACCGAGTTGAATGGGTAGAGCGGAGAAAGCGGACACACGATCACCTATAGCCCGAGGCCGAAAGTGGCCCGAAGCGACCCTTGTCGGGGCTATGGTGCTAGAAACGAAGGCTGCCGCCTAGCTCCTGCGGCGGCGGATCGCTATCGACGCCGCAACCGGCCGGCCCGCTATGTAGCCTTCGGGCAYAGCSAGTTCGGCGCATCGCTCGATATGCCGATTTGGTCTCTCAGGGTGAGCGCCAGGACCATCCTCCCTTCCCAACCCYTGCAATCTATGATCCGCTCCCGCMACAGGAGGATCGCATGGCATTATCTGTTATCGGGGCTGGGTTCGGCCGCACCGGCACGCACACTCTGAACCTGGCGCTTGAAATGCTCGGGTTCGGGCCGTGCCATCACATGGAGGACGTCAACTCTAACCCCGAGCACCGCGACCTGATCCGCGCCGCCGGGCGCGGCGAGCCGGTGGATTGGGACGTCGTCTATGCCGGTTACARGTCGGCAGTCGACTGGCCGACGGCCTATTTCTGGCGCGAACTCGCCRAGTATTTCCCCGACGCCAAGCTCATCCTCACCGTTCGCAACCCCGAGGRCTGGTACAGGAGCGCACGTGCCACGATCTTCRACACCATGGGCGAGACCTCAGACCCGCAAAGTTTTGGCCGGGCCGTCATAGAGACCAAAATTTTCGGCGGTCGTCTCGACGACGAAACCCATGCTATCGAAGTGCTCGAAGCCCACAACGCCGAAGTGATCTCGGCTTTCCGGCCGTCGCGCCTGCTGGTCTATCGGGTGGCCGACGGCTGGCCGAACCTGTGCGCCTTTCTCGGCGTGCCGATCCCGGCCGAACCCTTCCCCCACAGCAACACCACTACCGAATTCCGAAGCCGCTTCGCCAAATAAGCCCCGCACGAAGTTCGGGGCCTGAGCCCGGGGTCGAAGTCGGTCACTCGAACTGATTAGATTTGACCTAGCCTAAAGGATTGAACATGCCTGCCACTTCTGAGCTCAAGGCCAAGCGAAGAACCGGGTTGCCGATGCGTCGGCAAGCCGGTCATCAAGGCTGTCGAATATTGGTTCAGCGTTTAATCATTCGCGCCACGGCAATCAAAATACATGCACCGATGAAGCCGGCGACAAGATAGCCAAGCCAGCCCGTCAATGATACGCCCAGCAGCCCGAGAAGCACGTTGGCGACGATGGCGCCGACGATCCCCAAAATGATAGTTCATGAGCACTCCCATAT
>NZ_JBFULQ010000730.1:0-2218 GCF_054049815.1 Mesorhizobium sp. P5_C1
CCGTCGATACCGCGCGCCACGGCCTCGGTGGCTTCGACGGGATGCAGGATGCCCTTCAGCAACAACGCTCCGGGCCAAACGGTGCGCAGCCAGTCAACGTCCGCCCAGGAGAGCCCGGGGTCGAGCAGTGAGGCCATGCGGCCCGCCAGCGCGCCGACCGTCGCCGTCTCGCCGGGGCGCGCGTAATTGCCGAAGGTCATTTTCGGGAGTCGAGTGCGCATACGCAGCAGCCACACCGCCTTGGTGGCGGCGGCAAGCGTCCCGGCCACGCCGAAGCGCGGCGGGATAGCAAAACCGTTGCGGATGTCGCGTTCCCGGTTGCCGAGCATCTGATTGTCGATGGTAAGCACCAGCGCGTCGTATCCTGACGCCCTTGCACGATCCACCATTTCTCGGGTGAAGCCGCGATCGGTATAGACGAACACCTGCATCCACCGCGGAGCGGTCCCAGTGGCCGCTATGTCCTCCAGCGTGCACACCGAGCCGTGGCTGGCGCAGTAGAAGGTGCCAGCGGCCGCCGCGGCTCGGGCTGCCGCGCACTCACCGTCGGGCCAGAACAGACCGGCCAGGCCGGTTGGCGCGATCCCGAGCGGGATGGCAAGCTTCACTCCGAAGAGGTCAAGGGAAAGATCCCTTGTTGCCGCTCCATTGAGTGGTCGCGGCAGAAGGGCAACCTCGTTGAAAGCCTGCTCGTTCCGGCGCAGCGTTCGCTCATCCTCGGCGCCGCCGTCGGCGAAGTCGAACACCGGGCGCGGCAAAGTCCGCCGCGCGGCGTCGCGGACCGCGGCCACGCTGTACAGGCGCCTCAGCGCTGCCGGCGAAGCATGCGATGCCGCAACGGGGGCACCGCCGTTGACCAAAGGGGCTAGGTTCGAGAGAGTCGAGGAGCTACTCACGGCTTCTTACCGCCGATGCGACCGTGGTGCGTCGGTCCACCGCCTCCCGGAACACGCATGCAGCAGAGGGTGCCATCGAAGGAGGGGTCGCTGCCGGTCGCCAGCACGCCGGCATTTGTCACCCAAAGCATCTCGCCCGAGAAGACGCAGTTGGTCGTTGCCTTGCCGCAGATGAAGAAACCTTCCGCTGTGCCGTCCGGCCTGAGCACATGAATCCCGTTGGCGGCAATATCCGTTACATAAAGGCGGCCATCGGCACCGATCTTCAGCCCGTCGGGGATCGGGTTCGTCCCGGGCAAGCGGCCAAGGTCTTCGACGAAACCATCCGGACGCTGCCGCTTGACGCGCCCTATATAGGACTCGCCCCAGACGATAGAGCCGTCGGCCTCGACCGCCACTCCATTCGGGAAGGTCGGTTCGTCGAAGCCGAGAACAAGGTACGCACTGCCATCGGGGTTGATGGCAAAGATGTAGCTGGGGTCGGGGTTCCTGGGTTTGTAAGTGCCAGGATCGCTGAAGATAAGCCGGCCATCAGCAGCAAATACTAGATCGTTTGGACCATTCAGCCGAATGCCCGCAACTTCGGTCAGCAGGATTTCCGGCTTTCCGCCTTCGGCAACTCGCTGGATCGATGGCTTTGTCATCTCCGCGGCCCGCCAAGGTCCGGTCGTGCCGCCGTTCTGGCAGACATAGAGCAAGCCATCCGATCCGAGAACGCAGGCATTGGGCGCTCCCGCAACATATGCGAACTGGCGAGCGGTTCCATCATGATCTATGGCCGTCAGCTGGCTGCGATAGCTTTCGACGATGACAA
Source organism: Mesorhizobium sp. P5_C1 (assembly GCF_054049815.1). NCBI lineage: Bacteria > Pseudomonadati > Pseudomonadota > Alphaproteobacteria > Hyphomicrobiales > Phyllobacteriaceae > Mesorhizobium > Mesorhizobium sp. P5_C1. Next base: position 1,711 of record NZ_JBFULQ010000730.1, read on the forward strand.
CGCGTCCGTCAGGGAGCACCGTCGGGCCCTCGGGCCAGCCGAGGCCGGTCGCGACAACCTCGACCGCCAGCTTTTCAACCTCGTTCATCGTGCGATCTCCAGACCGGCAACCTATCAAGATTTGTCGGGTACAATCCAGCCTGGCGATCTGGCAGGCAGTCGGACCCGGCGACTCGAAAGACAGTTCCCCGGACGTGCGGCTTGACGGAGCCCCACAAGCCAACCCCTACTCCCGCCGCCGACAAAGCCGGGAGGGGGCCACCAGCGCCAATAGAGCGGGGTCTCGCCGGCAGGACAGGGATTATACGAACACGGTCGAAGTGGAGAAGGTTGGTTCCCAGTGCCTTTCCCTCTACCACCTTCAAAGTCCAAACAATTCTCTGCTCCGCTGGCAGGCGCTCTGAAGCCCAGCGTTTGCAGGGTGTGTGGCCAAAAGCTGGGGAGTGCCACAGCGCCCTGAGCGTGCAAATTGCTCTCTGAATGCCCATTATTCTCCTAAGCTGTGGAG
>NZ_JBFULQ010000731.1:0-2212 GCF_054049815.1 Mesorhizobium sp. P5_C1
GGTTTCGAACAGGTTGGGGTTGCCCGCGATCGCCTGCTCGAATTCTCGATCCGCTTCGTCGTACCGCTGGCCGATCGAGAGGGCCAGTCCGCGCGAGGCATGCGCTTCGGCCAGTCCGCTTTCGATCTCGAGCGCCTTGGCGGCGTTGGCCAGTATGCCGTCGAGCGACACCTCCTCGCTGTAGTCGAGGAACAGGAAGGAGTCGCAATCGGCGCTGCCGGCATAGGCGCGCGCATAGAGAGGGTCGAGCTCAATCGCCATCGTGAACATCCGTCTGGCGAGCCGGTAGTTCAGCTTCGTGCCGCGGTGGAAAAACTCACGGCCTCTCAGATAGTAGGTGTAAGCCTCGACACTCTCGGTCGGCGACGCCTCGATCGCCTTCTTTTCTTCCGGCAGCAGCCTGACCTTGAGCTGATCGACGATCGTTTTTGTGATCTCGTCCTGAATCGCGAAGATGTCCGTCAGGTCACGGTCGTAACGATCGGCCCACAGATGCGTGCTGTCCTTGCCGTCGATCAGCTGCGCGGTGATGCGCACGCGCTGGCCGGCCTTGCGGACGCTGCCTTCAAGTACCGTTGCGACATTGAACCGCCGGCTGACCTCCTGCACGTCGACGGACTTGCCCTTGTAGGTGAACACCGAATTGCGGGCGATCACCGACAGGCCGGAGATCTTCGACAGGTCGGTGATGATGTCCTCGGTGATGCCGTCGGAGAAGTATTCCTGCTCCGGGTCGCCGCTCATGTTGTTGAACGGCAGCACAGCGATCGACGGTTTTTCCTTCGCCGGCGCTGGCTTGGGCCACGCCGCGCCGGCGAAGAGGTCGACATTGTAGACTCGAACCGGCCGGTCGATGTTCTTCAGCGTCTGCTCGCCGGTGTCCTCGAAGGAGAGATCGAGCCGGTTGCCGACATTGTCGCGGACCGAGCCGGACACCGCGATGCCGCCGGGCTTGGCGATGCTTTCGATGCGCGCCGCTATGTTGACGCCGTCGCCATAGATGTCGTTGTCCTCGAAGATGATGTCACCGAGATGGACGCCGATGCGGAATTCGATGCGGCGCTCCTCCGGCACGTCGACATTGCGCTCGTGCATCCGGCGCTGGATGTCAGCGGCGCACGCCACTGCGTTCACCACGCTCGGGAACTCGACCAGCATGCCATCGCCCGTGAGCTTGACGATGCGGCCCTGGTGTTCGGCGATCTTGCCGTCGGCCATCTCGCGCCGATGCGTCTTGAGCGCCGACAGCGTGCCAGCTTCATCAAGCCCCATCAGCCTGGAATAGCCGACCACGTCGGCGGCCAATATTGCGGTCAGGCGTCGTTCCATACTCGGTTGCCCCGCTTCCTTCGGAAGCATACCTTAGCAGTTTCCCCACGTCGCAAGCAGCTTTTCGCCGACCAGAGGAAGAATACCGGCGTTCGCACAAGGGCAAACTGGCAAACCGCTGCTCGAATGTCCGTTCATGCCGCGATCCGCGCCTATCGCGATCGATGCCTTCGAAGCAAAGCCTTGTTGCGAGCGAATTCGCTGCTTTCCTGTTTTCAGGGAATTCAGGCGGAGACTGGTTAGCGCGAGACCGCCGCCTTCACCACTCAGTCACGGCAAAACTGAACTATGCTAGGTAGCCCGAAATTCGCTCGACTTATCCGTAAGATAGACTGGACCATCTCTGATCAGTCGGGCTTGGTCGCCCAGCCGGTCTCTGTTTCTCCCGAGTATTTGCGATCCGTCTCTGTGTCCGGATCGGGTCATTCTCACCGGTTGTGGCCTGTCTGTTCACGTCCGGTCACGAAGCAATCCCGGACATCTGGGTTCACCGCGGTGACGCACATCGCAACGCCAGCAAGCACCTTTGCGCTTGCCTTGAAGGCATTCTATTCTGGAGGTAGAAGCGGCTCGTGGGCACAGAATGTCGGTACTGCGTTTCTTAAGAATATACGCGCCGCTCAACGCGGTTCTGGCTGCGCCCGGCCYTTTGGCGGTGGCTACGCTCACGACTCCGAACATCTCCGGACGAAGCAGACTGGCTCTGGCTGCCGTGCTCGTAGTCATTTGGGGAGCCTATCTCCTGGAACTGGCCGCGACGCTGCTCAAACGCCGGGCGGGCGACGTTCGGGACAGGACGCCGGCGATCGCTATTGATGTGCTCGCGGTTTTGGTTCCACTCGCTGCATTTCTGCTTGTCGGCACCCCCGACTGGAGCCTCTAC
>NZ_JBFULQ010000732.1:0-2209 GCF_054049815.1 Mesorhizobium sp. P5_C1
CCATTCTACCTTGGTGGCACATCGCTTCTGATCGTGGTCAGTGTCACGCTCGATACGGTTGCGCAGATTCAAGGCCACCTGATCGCGCACCAGTATGAAGGCCTGATCAAGAAGTCGAAGCTGCGCGGGGGGAAGAAAGCCAGATGAGGTTGATATTGCTTGGGCCGCCAGGGGCGGGCAAGGGGACACAAGCACAAAGACTGGTAGAAAAACACGGCATACCCCAGCTCTCGACGGGCGACATGCTGCGTGCTGCAGTCCAGGCTGGCACCGAAGTCGGCAAACGCGCCAAGGCGGTGATGGATGCCGGTGAACTGGTTTCCGACGCCATCGTCAACGCCATCGTCGCCGAACGTATCGATCAGCCGGATTGCGCGAAGGGTTTCATCCTCGACGGATATCCGCGGACCCTGGTGCAGGCGGACGCGGTTGAGCAGATGCTTTCGGATCGCTCGCAGGGCCTCGATGCGGTCATTGAACTTGTCGTCGACGACAAGGCGCTGGTTGGTCGTATCGTCAAGCGGGCCAACGAAGCACAAGCCGCCGGCCAGCCCGTGCGCAAGGACGACAATCCGACCGTGTTCGAGGAGCGTTTGAGGGAATACTACAAGAAGACGGCGCCGCTGATTGGCTACTATTATGCCAAGGGCAAGCTCCGCAGCGTCGACGGCATGGCCGATATCGACGCCGTGACGGGACAGATCGAAGCGGTGCTAAGGGACGCAACGCGGGGAATTTAAACGATTGCACTTGACGGGAGCGGTTCGCTGCGGTATGGCGGCCCGTCTTCCTATCAGGCATCGGCTTTGCTTGTCCGCAAGGGCAAGGCAGCCGCTTTGAACTGGAAACTCCCGCATGGGCCGGCCTCCACCGGACGCGGGGCAACTTAAGATAGCGCCGGTTCGTCCGGCCCACATGGAGAAGAGAAGAATATGGCTCGTATAGCCGGCGTCAACATTCCGACCAACAAGCGCGTCGTCATCGCGCTTCAGTACATTCACGGCATTGGCAAGAAGTTCGCCCAGGAGATCGTCGACAAGGTCGGCATCCCGGCCGAGCGTCGCGTCAACCAGCTCACCGACGCGGAAGTGCTGCAGATCCGCGAAACCATCGACCGCGACTACCAGGTCGAGGGCGACCTGCGCCGCGAAGTCTCGATGAACATCAAGCGGCTCATGGATCTCGGCTGCTATCGCGGCCTGCGTCACCGTCGCTCGCTGCCGGTTCGCGGCCAGCGCACGCATACCAATGCGCGCACCCGCAAGGGCCCGGCCAAGTCAATCGCCGGCAAGAAGAAGTAATTGAGCAAATAGCGATTGGGTCGTGGCGAATAGGTTTCTACCCACTATTCGCTACGCCCTACTCGCTTTTGCAAGGTGGAGCCGCTGGCATTACGGCGGTGTAGAGATCAACTGAAAGGACTATCATGGCCAAGGAAGCCGCTCGTGTTCGCCGTCGCGAACGCAAGAACATCTCGTCGGGCGTTGCCCACGTCAATTCGACCTTCAACAACACGATGATCACCATCACTGACGCACAGGGCAATTCGATTGCCTGGTCGTCGGCCGGTGCCCAGGGCTTCAAGGGTTCGCGCAAGTCGACCCCGTTCGCTGCCCAGATGGCTGCCGAGGACGTTGCCAAGAAGGCCCAGGAACACGGCATGCGCATGCTCGAAGTCGAGGTCTGCGGACCCGGCTCCGGTCGTGAATCGGCACTGCGCGCCCTGCAGGCGGCCGGCTTCACCATCACCTCGATCCGTGATGTGACGCCGATCCCGCACAATGGCTGCCGCCCGCGCAAGAAGCGTCGCGTCTAAAAAATTACCGAACGCCGCGCGAGCGCCCTTTGTGGCGCTCCTCCACGGCATTCCAGGTCGCCCGCCACGATTGGATGGTGGCGGGTCAACGGAAGGAAAGCATCATGATCCAGAAAAATTGGCAGGAACTGATCAAGCCGAACAAGATCGAGTTCTCGTCGAAGAAGAAGACGCTGACCACGCTGGTCGCCGAGCCGCTCGAGCGTGGCTTTGGCCTGACGCTCGGCAACGCGCTGCGCCGCGTGCTTCTGTCTTCGCTGCGCGGTGCGGCTGTTACCGCCGTGCAGATCGACGGCGTTCTGCATGAATTCTCGTCCATCGCCGGCGTGCGCGAGGACGTGACCGACATCGTCTTGAACATCAAGGAAATCGCCATCCGCATGGAAGGCGATG
>NZ_JBFULQ010000733.1:0-2206 GCF_054049815.1 Mesorhizobium sp. P5_C1
ATGCCGAGCAGCTCGTATTCGTCGATCGTGTAGCATTTCGCCTTCAGCCAGCTCGTCGACGGGCCGCTGCCGTATTTGCTATCGCGCCGCTTGGACACCATCCCCTCAAGCCCGGCCTGGTCCAGCAGATGAAAGATCGCCTTGGCATCGCCTGGCAACGCTTGGCTGAACTGGATACGGCCGCCGTCCGGGATCATCTCGGCCAGGATCTCACGTCGATCTTCTACCGGCATGACGCGCAGGTCGTGGCCATTGTGATGCAACAGGTCGAAGGCGACGAAAAAAGGGTCATGCTGGCGGCGAGTGATCGCCTTGCGCTGTTCGCCGAAGTCGGACAGACCGGCGTCGTTGAGCACGATGATCTCGCCGTCGATGATGGCGCTTTCGGCTCCAGCGTCTCCGCSTCTTTCACTAGRTCKCGATACTTGGCCAGTCGTGGCCRTTGCGCGTGTARATCCYGGTGCCGTCTTCGTSGATGAYGAGCTGCGAGCGGKAGCCGTCGAACTTGACTTCGTGCATCCAGCCGTCACCCTCGGGAGGCTTCTCCACCAAGGTCGGCATCAAAGGCTCGACGAACTCTTGACGCATGAACTGACCCGCAACCGGGGGTATTCAATTAGCATGCGCTAAAATGGTTCCGCAACTTTTTAGGCAAATTGAATGTTTGACGGTGATGACAAAGCTAACCGAACTCGGCCCGCCCATTCCCGGCAACGTCATGCCGGCGAACCTAATGATAAGCGGAGAGAATTTCTATCCCTGCCCAGCCTGTGGCCAGTTGGTCGATATTCGGGATCTTCGGCAAATCATTTGGCATGAAAGGCCTGGGCATAAACCGCTCGATCTCAGACATGAACGCAAAAAGCCGCCATGGCGCGATGGCTAGAACSAAACTTTCCAARCAGCTTTCAGAGGCTSAAATCGASCGCTTYCTGGTGGAGGCGGAACGRCTTCATAAGAGCATCGTCCAGCTGTCGAGGATCGTTCGATAGAGGCCCTGCTGCCACGGCGAATGCCGTAATTCCGTCTGGCGATGACAATTTTCATATCTGCCTACACCCGACCGAGGAGCACGAAAACTGCTTTTTCGCGCCAGCACAAGCGCCGTAGGCCTGCGCCCCAAACCTCAATTTTCTTCCCGAAAATCCTGCAGCGAGGCATGCCGCAGATCGTCCTCGCCGCGCAAGTGCTTCACTCGGCCGATCAGGCCCGGCTTGACCCATTGCGTGGCCGGCCGCTTCATGCCCTTGGGAGGCGGTCCTGCGTGCTCCTGGACTCGCTTCCATAGCCGTTCGCGGACGGCGCGGCTGGAGTTGATGAAGGCAGAACCGACATACTTGCCGGTTGCCCGATCGGCCATCAACGCGAAGGCTGGCTTGCCGTCTCGCGCTTCGTAGCGCGGCGAAGTCAGATAAGCCGGCGTCGTTCAGAACGATGATCTCGCCGTCGATGATGGTGGCGCTTTCCACATCGAGCAAGGCGGCAGCGGCGGCTAGATCGCGATACTCCGACGTCCAGTCGAGCCCGCAGCGGGTGAAAATGCGGACGATGTGGCCGTCGAGAACGATCTGGGAGCGGTAGCCGTCGAACTTCACCTCGTGAATCTAGCCGGAAGGCGATCACTCGGCGCCAGCAAGACCTCTATTTCGTCGCCTTCGAYCTYCTGCACCTSAASGGCCACGAYCTRCGCGACATGCCTCTKGARGACCGKCGCGAGATCCTGGCCGAGATGATCCCGAAGGGAGGTCACATCCAATTCAGCGTCGCCCTCGGGGAGGCTTCTCCATGAACTTCAAACGCATGAACTGTCTCGCAAGCCGCGCTTCAATTAGCATGCGCTAAAATGGTTCCGGAACAWTTTAGRCRAATTGRATRAGATGACCCGGCTCTCGCGMTCGAGSAGCCGGGCCATAGGGCTAAGATCAGTAGTCGTTGTTGTTGTCGTCCTGCTGGATGATGACGTGGCGATGCCGATGCATCGGACGGTCGGCCGAGCCCRTGATGACGACCGCATCGCGGCCGCCGTGATGCCGGCGCTGCCAGGCGCGCTGGCCATTGTCGTAAAACGCCTGCTCRCCATGATGGCGGTGATGGAGACGCTGTCCGTCCCGATAGATGTCGCGACCGCTTTGGTTCCGYTGCCACGGCGCGTCGCTCCTGAACAAAAAGCCCGCCACCTTGGGTAAAAGGTGACGGGCTCCAAAGT
>NZ_JBFULQ010000734.1:0-2204 GCF_054049815.1 Mesorhizobium sp. P5_C1
TCACTATAGGCAGCGCCCAGTCTTTCAACGTTGGTGCCGCGCGCAGCGCCAGCATCGCGGCCGATGACACAACGACGGTTGGTGGAGGGAGTTCGCTGTCAGTGACCGGTGCGAGTTCAATCCAGATCGGGGAAGACAGTTCAATCAATGTCGGCAAAAAGCTGGTTATTACCGTTGGTGACGAAATTCTGATCAAGTGTGGTTCGGCCAAATTCATGATGAAGAAGGACGGTACCATTGCCCTGGAGGGGAAGGACATTTCGGTCAAAGCAAGCGGCAAGATTGGCATCAAGGCATCGAGTGACATAACGATCAAGGGCTCGAAGATCAGCGAGAATTGAGGATGCAGCGATGAGTGACGTTCGCGAACACATTGACGGTGTGGTGATCGGCATCTTTCTCGGTTTCGATGATGCGGCGTCACCGCTGGTGGTATTCCCCGGCAATCCGGAACAGACAGCCTTGCCCGCGCGCAGCTTGACCGGGCTGACGTCCGATATGATCGGCTCCGAGGTGGCTTTGCTCTTTCAAGAGGGCGATCCCGCCAGGCCGCTCATCGTTGGCCGCATCGTCGATCCGGCGCGCAAGACTGCGGCGCCACAGGTCGTGCGGGACGGCGAGCGCGTTCGCATTACCGGGGAAGAGCGCATCGAGCTGCGATGCGGCAAGGCGACGATCCTGATGGAAAAGGATGGCCGCATCACCATTCGCGGTACTTTCGTCACCAGCCAGGCGAGCGCCACCAATCGTATCCGTGGCGGTTCGATCGACCTCAATTGATGTTGGCGGCAAGCGACAAGTCGAAATCAGAAGGCACGCCCGGTCGGCGGATAGTGCCGGATGTCGTAAGGCAGCACGCCGAGCAGGTCGCATTCTTCTGGGCGCAACGCGACACTTTGATGGCGTCGGATCCGCCGAACCTGGATGTGGTCGCCGGTGTCGACCGGCGCCTGGAAGCCAACCTGGATGGCTTGCGTATCGCAGGGTCGGCCGCTTGGCCGTTCATCGTTGCGGTGTATGAGGATTTCCCCGAGAAAGGCGAGTTGTTTCTGTATGGATGGATGGCGATAGAATTGAACGACAGCCGCCGCATTGCCGAGGTTGTCGAGCATGGGAATCGAAGCGAGGACGATGCTTGCGGATTGGTCGGCGCGCTGGCGTGGCACCAGCCCGCAACGATCGCGCCGCTGGTGCGGGACTGGATCGGAGCGCAGGATGCGTTCAAGCGATATCTCGGCGTATCGGCTTGCCTTGGGCATGGCGTCGACCCGAAGCAGATGCTGGTTCGACTTGTGCGCGATCCGGATGCACGAGTTCGCGCCGCGTCACTGCGGCTTGCCGGAAAAATCGGACGAGCCGATCTCCTTCCGCAACTGAGCACTGCGTTGGATGATACCGAAGAGTTGCCACGCTTCTGGGCCGCCTGGTCACTGGCGGAACTCGGTTCAGGCGACCTGGCCAGCTCCGAACTTCGCAAGGTTGCCGTCAGCAGAAGCGCTGACGCAATGACGGCGTTGCGCGCCGCCGTCAAGGCCTCACCCGACAGGGATGTCCGCGCCTGGATGGGCGGACTGTTCAAATCGCCTGAAACCGCGCCTTTGGCCGTACGTGGCGCCGGCATGCTGGGCGACCGCAACATTCTGCATTGGCTGATCCACCAGATGCGCACACCTGCTCTGGTCGCCGCCGCCGGCATTTCCTTCCTGGAGCTTTTCCCCGAAGCCAAAGAGCATGACGAACTTTTCTCAGTCGAACCCGACTTGCTGGGAGACAAGATTGCCGAACATTTCGACCAGGATCCTCCATATCTGCCGGTTGCCGACAGGGTCAAAGTATGGGCAATCGAGCGGCGCTTGCTTGCCGATCCTATCGCCAGCCCAAGGGATTGATGAACCTGTGGATCCACTCGACCGTGTTGTCGTTCTCGAAAAAAAGTCTGCCTGAAAATCTTGGGTGTTCCCGAAGGAAAAGAGGTTCCAGAAGGCGGCTTGCGTCGAAATAGGCATCATTGACCGTTTTCGGTCGGTTCATGTCTTCGACATTCGGCTCTGAGCCAAGTCGCATCAGGTAGCCTCGTCGTCCGCGCTCGATGTCGACGGAACTGAGGGACGCGCAGCTTTTCACCAGTTCCGCCCAAGAAGCGTCGATCGCTGACAGGCCCTCGCCGAGAAGTGTCAGCCAGCTCACCGTTTTGATCCCGAGGT
>NZ_JBFULQ010000735.1:0-2201 GCF_054049815.1 Mesorhizobium sp. P5_C1
ACCCGCCCAGCGGGCATTGCCGATTCCGCCGTTGAAAAACGGCAGGCCGGTATTGCCTGAACATTCGATTGTGAAGGTGACTTCCTCGCGCGGCCGGGCCTTGATGTCGGCAAGCGTCAGTGCCATCGGCTTTTTGACCAGGCCGGCGATTTCGAGCTTCCACGTGCTTTCCTCAATCACCGGCCTGTTGAAATGCGCGATTGAAAAGAACTTGTCATTGGGTGTCACCCATGAATCGAGGTCCTCCCAGACAATCTGATTCTTGATGACCTCTGGCACCGGGTTCGGTGGCAGTTGATCGAGCCATTTGACGACTTCCTCGCCGGGCCGTGTCGGAAAAGCGTAAGCCCGCGAGGCGTGAAGGGCGGCGATTGCGGCAAGAGCCACGCTCCCTTGAATAAGTTCTCTGCGTTGAAGATGAGGCATGCTGTTTTCCTCCCAGTTGATCCGGAACGGGCTGCAGCGTGCGTATTGGGCCGTAGCCTGATCACGGACAGGCGCACAATGAACGACTGCCCCACCCGGATCTCCGGACAGTCAGGCAATCAGCGAGGCATCTCAAGCATGTGAAGCATTGGACGAAACTCTGCTCGGGTTTCGTCCTAGGAGAGTGCGCCTTCGAAGAGGAAGTGTCCACAACCTGGACGGGACGTGATAACTTTGTGGCGTTCTAGGCCGATTCCATCCCTGCCATTTGCTGCTCGGGGGAGGTATTAGTCCGCGTCTGGCGCTCATTGCTCATGCCCGTTAGCGAGGATTATCAGCTAAGCGGCAGGAGCCAAGAGCTACGCTTCGGGTTTGCTTGGACGCCGACATAACCGGCGCAGCCCACGAGGCCACGGGCCACCTTGGGCGGCATCGGCGCCATGGTGGCACCGGACCACCAATATCTGATTGGCCGGTCTTGAGCGGCCATATCTTTAGATATGGTTGGAACACACAACCGTTGGAACTGCGGGTTTGCTGGTTGGGAACCCTTGGAAAGCGTTGGAGCACTCCAGTTGGAAGGACCGTTGGAAGCGGTTGGAACATTGAATCGGTGCGGCTGAGTTTCGCGCCTCCCACCCCATGCAAGCACAGCTATGAGCTCCGCGTGTATGGTGCGCTGCGCGACCTCCGGACCCTTGTCAGTGATGCCGCGAAGGTCGCGCTCAAACCTATTGCGCCCGTTCAGTTGCGAGCGTCGCATGACGCAATCATCGGACGCACGGATCGCTCTGGTTTGCGCGGATGCTGGCACAAATTGGATTTCGGAGGCCGCTTTGCGTAGCCGTCGACTTTGTGCCCGTCCCCGAAATTTCGAAAATAATGCGTTGCCGAAATATGCGGACTTGCCTGCGCGACTTAGGACAGCCTCGTGAAAGCCTGTCGCGCCGGAGGCTTCAAACCTCTATAATGCACGTCTTGGCGGCGCGCCGTGGGAGGGCCGCGATGCAGGAACGTCGGGAAGCGAGGCGACTGGCCGCCATCATGGCCACCGACATCGTCGGCTACTCGCGCCTGATCGAGGCGGACGAAAAAGCGACGCTCGCCGCGATCCGATCGCTCCGCTCCAACGTCATTGATCCCGCAATCGCCGAGCATAACGGCCGCATCGTCAAGCTGATGGGCGACGGCGCGATCGTCGAATTCGGCTCGGTGGTCGATGCTGTCGCTTGTGCCGTGACCATCCAGCGCGACGCGCGCGCACAACAACGCGACATGCTTCCGGAACGCCGGATCGCCTACCGCATAGGTGTCAATCTGGGTGACGTCGTCGTCGAGGGCGACGATCTGATGGGCGACGGGGTCAATATCGCGGCGCGGCTGGAACAGATTTGCCCGTCCGGCGGCCTGCTGGTTTCAGCCGCCGCCTACGATCAGCTGCAAGGCAAGATCGACATCGCGTTCGACGATGCTGGCGAGCAGCAGGTGAAGAACATCACCCGGCCAGTGCACGTCTACCGCGCGCGGATCGATGGCATGGTGCACGCCTTGCCGCGCAGATCGACCCGACCTCGCTGGCTCATACCGTCTGTCGCGGTCGCGGTCCTGGTTGTGCTCTTGGCGGGTGGTGGCGCGTGGTGGTCGTGGCCGGCGACGACCGCCGATGCCAAACCGTCGATGATGGTGCTGCCCTTCGACAATCTGAGCGACGACAAGGAACAGGGATACCTCGCCGATGGCATGAGCGAGGACCTGACCACTGAGCTGGCGCGCGT
>NZ_JBFULQ010000736.1:0-2197 GCF_054049815.1 Mesorhizobium sp. P5_C1
CTGCCGCAACTCCTGAACAATGCCATCAACGAGACGCTGTCGAGAACGACGCTGACCTCGGTGACGACGATCCTGGCGCTGCTGGCGCTGGTGCTGTTCGGCGGCGAGGTCATCCGGTCGTTCACCATGGCCATGCTGTTCGGCGTCGTGTTCGGCACCTATTCGTCGATCTTCATCGCGGCACCGCTGCTGATCCTGTTCAAGCTGCGGCCACAGGCTGAAAGCGACGAGCAGAAGCCGGTCGGCGGCAGCAAGGCGGTCGCGACCTGACGCGCGGCCCCGAAGGGGTGTCAGAACGGTGACCGGCAAAGGCATCGTCATCCGCGAGGCGCATTTCCCCGGCCGCGCGCCGGTCGAGGCCTATGGCAATGGTGGGTTCCGCTTCGCCGACATGTCGCATCGCGGCTCGCTGCTCTGCCTGCCATCCGGCATCCATGGCTGGGAGCCGGCGGATCCCCTGGCGCTGACGGCGGCGGATTTCGACAGGCTGCTGGCCGAAGCCGACAAGGTCGAGATCCTGCTGGTCGGCATGGGCAGGGAACTCAGGCCATTGCCGGCAGCATTGCGGGCCGCGCTTAAGGCGGCAGGCATTGCGTCCGATCCGATGTCGACGGGTGCTGCGGTGCGGACCTACAATGTCCTGCTGGCGGAAGACCGCGCCGTGGCCGCCGCGCTCATCGCCGTCGATTGACATGTCTCAGAATGCCAAAATCGTCATGGACGCGGTGCGCGCCGCCGACCACGACCGCTATCTCACGGCGCTCTACGCGCCGGCCGACAAGCGCGATGCTTTGCTTTCGCTCTACGCCTTCAATGCCGAGATCGCCGGCATTCGCGATCGCATCCACGAAGCACTGCCTGGCGAGGTGCGGCTGCAATGGTGGCGCGATGTCATTGCCGCTGAAGATGACGGCGCAAGCATCGGCCACCCCGTTGCCGACGCGCTGAAGGCGACGATTTCCGCTTTCCGCCTGCCGAAACTCGCCTTCGACAACATGCTCGAAGCGCGCATTTTCGACCTCTACGACGATCCGATGCCGTCGCGCACCGATCTGGAAGGCTATTGCGGCGAGACGGCAGCCGCACTCATCCAGCTTGCGGCGATGGTGCTCGATCCCGTCGCGGCGCCACGGTTTGYCGAACTGGCGGGCAGGGCAGGCTGTGCGCAGGCGATGACCGGCCTGCTGCTTCTGCTGCCGCTGCACCGCAAACGCGGGCAATGTTTTGTCCCGGCCGATATCCTGGCCGCGGCGGGATCGTCACCGGAAGAGTTTGTTGCCGGCGATGGCGGCCCTGGCGCCAAACGTGCGGTGGCAGCGATGATGGCGCTGGCGCGCGACCATCTTTCCGCTTTCGAGCAAGGCGCGTCTGCTCTGCCGGTCTCGTTGCATCAGGCATTCCTGCCGTTGGCCCTGTCGCGTGCCTATCTCAGGAAAATGGAGAGTGGTTCGCCGCTCGATGGGGTGGCGCGGCTGTCGGCCTTGCGCCGGCATTGGCTGCTGCTGCGGCGCGCGGGCAAGGGCTGGCCGGCACTTTGACGTAAACGTCAATCATGTTAAGGAGTCTCTCGGCCAAAACTGTTGCCAAAGACGACAGACCGGCCGGAGGAGATGCTGCATCCATGAGCTTGCCTTTGCTGGTCGCGATCGTCGCCCTTGGCATTGCGCTGTCGGTCGCCGCCGTACATTTCACCGGCGGCAGCAAGACGGCCACGCTTGCCGGCACGGATCAGGCGATGAGCCGTTTCGCTGAAGATTTTCCCGACGAGGTGCCCGCAACAGTTCGCCTGACGGCTGATGCCGGGACGGCGTTCCTGGATCTCGGGCGAGGGCGCACCGGCATCGTTCACAGCGTTGGCGACTGTTTTTTGACCCGCATCGTCACATCTCGGGACGTCACGGCTTTGACTGCCGGCGACGCAGACACGGTCTCGTTTCGGCTCGCCGACTTCACCTGGAAGGGCGGCCGCTTTCGCTTTGCCAGCGCAACAGATGCGCAAGGCTTGCTGAAAGCGCTTGAGCGGCGACATTCAAATTCCGCTGGGGAGGCGACGTGATGGACAGCTACAACTTTCCGCAGGTCACCCAACTGGCCATCCCGTTCTTCGTTGCCGCGATCCTGATCGAGCTCTGGCTGGTGCGCAGCGGCCGCGCCAAGGGCTCGTTCGAGACGCGCGACACGTTGACCAGCCTGATGA
>NZ_JBFULQ010000737.1:0-2197 GCF_054049815.1 Mesorhizobium sp. P5_C1
GTTCTTCATTTCGGTCAACTACGACACGGACATTGCCAAGGTCAAAAAACTGGTCAAGGGCGTCGGCGCCGAACTGCTGGCAGATGAGGAATTCGGTCCGCAGATCATCGAGACCTTGAAGATGAAGGGCGTCGAGGCTTTCGGCGATTATGGCATCAACCTCAGTTTCGCGATGACGACCAAGCCGGGACACCAATTCACGATCCGTCGCCGGGCCTATGTCATGATCCGCGAAGCGTTCGCGGCAAACGGGATCGAGTTTGCTTCGCCCACAGTGCAGGTCGCAGCCGGCAATGAGGACCATGGGGCAAGTGCGGCTGCCGCCAGGGATGCGGTGGTACGCAAACAGATTGCGGAAGCTAAGGCCAAGGAAGGCGAGGAATAAAAGTCGGCCGGCGGAACTTTATCGTGGAGCGAGGCCATCAAGCAGGAAGTCGAGGCCTTTCCTGAAAGCGCCGAGCCAATCGTCATCCAACAGCAGACGAGAGCGTTCGATTGTCGGGTAGCGTCCGCTGAGATGCGCAAGGCGCTGCTGCGCGGCGGCCCTGTTGTCGTCCGAGAGGTCAAAGCTCGCCCGGGTGATGGTGGCGCCCATCACATAGTTCCAGAGTGACCATATCGCGACGTTCAGATTTGCGTCCGCCACGCCGGCGCTGGACAAGGTCTTGCTCAGCAGCTCCAGGCGGCTGAGGATGCCCGGGCCGAGCGCCCTGCGCGGCAACAACGATGCCGACCAGGGATGGCGCAGCATGCCGGTGCGCCAGTCTTCGAGCATATGGACGACTTCTCCGCGCCAGTCTTGAGACTCAGCCATTTGCGGCGGTTCGCGATATTCGAGCACCGAGTCGAGCGCCAGATCAAAGACATCCTCTTTGTTGTCGACGTGCCAATATAGGCTCATCACGCCCGAGCCGAGGCGATCGGCCAGCCGACGCATCGTCAATCCGTCGACGCCTTGGGCGTCCAGCAGTTCTACCGCCGTCGCCACGATACGTTCCCGCGTGAGAGGCGGTTCACTGCTCGCCTCCTGCACGGRCTGGTGCGAGACACCGACCTGTTGAGGTCGTTTGCTCCGGGCGCCGCTACGCTTGGCTGCCATCCAACTTTCCTCGCTGTTCAGGACATCGATTTTGACCGGCAACGCGACGAATGTCGATCTTGAACGATTGACTCGTACGACGTACCATACGACTACTCGTACATCGCACGAGTCATCGTAAGGACGATGTGGTTAAAGTTCAATCATGCCGGCTGCGAGGGTAGGTCGCTCGCAGTCCGCGGAGCCGAGAGAAAATCATGTCACGCGCAATCAAGCGTCTGCTTATTGGAGGGCTAATCATCATGACCATCGCAGTTCCCACGGCGGCTACAGCCAATGAGAACGATCGCAAGCTGACCATCGTCAATCCCCAAAACCTCTACGACCCGTCGCCGAATGGCTACAGCACAGCGGTGATCACACCCCGTGAAGGCCGGGTCGCCTATATCTCCGGGCAGGGCGGCCAGGACAGCGCGGGAGCGCTGTCGCCCGACTTCGCCATCCAGGTTAAGCAGGCCTACGCAAATTTGCGTACCGCGTTGGACGGGATCGGCGCGAAACCGGGTCAGGTCGCCAAGCTGACGGTCTTCGTGGTCGATCACGATATGTCAAAGCTTGAGGTGCTGACCGAGAACGTCAAGGCAATGTTCGGCGAGGCGCTGCCGGCGCAGACTCTGGTTCCCGTTCCCAAGCTTGCAATTGACCCCATGCTGTTCGAGGTGGAGGCCGTGGTCGTGCTTGATTAGCGCGGGCGGTGTGCATCGCCAGTCGGTGACTGGTCAATTGGCTTGCGGCGTTCTCGTTGCGCTGCGGCCAATTGCTCTAGCTGGGTGGCATTACCGCACATCAGAAAGTCGCATAAGATAGATTATGGAACTGAAGCGTATGACGGCAGACGGTGATTTTCCCGCATTATCAGCCGTTTGGCGCCCATCCGGCTGCAGCAAATAGATGATGCCCACAACGCTATGGCGGTCACGCCAACCCGCAACCTCAAGATCTCTTCGATTGCGTCGTGTCTATCGCGGCAAGTCGATCCGGCATGCACGGCAGCTGAAATCCGCGTTGACCAGACGATTTGGCCGGGCGTCATTCATTGTCGAAATTCCAGTGCGGCCAGCGATGAAGGATTGGCTTCATCACCATGAATCATATGGG
>NZ_JBFULQ010000738.1:0-2197 GCF_054049815.1 Mesorhizobium sp. P5_C1
CACCGGCACAATCCTGCGCTTTGCCGCTTGCCTCGGCCTTGGCGTCGATATCATCGAACCGGCCGGCTTTCCGCTCTCCGACCGGGCGCTTAAGCGAGCCGGCATGGATTACCTCGAAATGGCTGATCTGACCCGGCATGTCGATTGGCACGCCTTCGAGGACTGGCGCAGGGCGGGCGCCCGCCGGCTGGTGCTTCTGTCGACCAAGGCCGCGATTCCCTACACGAGCTTTGCCTTCGCCAGTGGCGACATCCTTTTGTTCGGCCGCGAATCCGCAGGCGTGCCGGATGCTGTCCATCAAACGGCGGATGCGCGGCTGACCATCCCCATGCAGGGTGCCGCGCGCAGCATCAACGTCGCGCTGTCCGTCGCCATGGTGGCGGGTGAAGCCATCCGGCAACTCGGCTAGGAGTTCGCTGGCAACCCCCGTCAATTTGACCCAGGCGCACATCGCCCTCTCCTTCATTTGCACATCCTGGGTTTCTTGCTACAAGCTCAACTTAACTTGAGGTCAAGCGATAAAATCGAGGCGGGAAAGCAAGGATGGCACCAGTAACGGAATTAACGGTCGGCCAGGTGGCGATGCGCAGCGGGGTGGCGGTGTCGGCTCTGCATTTCTATGAGGCGCGCGGCCTGATCCGCAGCCACCGCACGTCCGGCAACCAGCGCCGCTACGGCCGCGACGTGCTGCGGCGCGTGGCGATCATCAAGGTCGCGCAGGAGGTCGGCATCTCGCTGGCCGAGATCGGTGCCGCCTTGGCATCCCTGCCAGAGGGCCGCACGCCGACCCGCGACGACTGGAACCTTTTGTCCACCGCCTGGCGCGACGGGCTCGATCACAAGATCGCCCAGTTGAAGAAACTGCGCGACGGGCTGACCGACTGCATCGGCTGCGGCTGCATGTCGATCGACAAATGCCCGCTCAGGAACAAGGGCGACCGCCTGTCTAGGGACGGCACGGGGGCGAGACGGTTGGTGGCTACACCTTCTCTCCGTTCGGGGAAAAGGTACCTGAAATCCTAATCCGCCGCCGGCAGCCGCCTGATGGTGAATTCGATCAGGTCGCCCGGTCGCTCGAACCAGCTTTCGATCTCGGTCCAGTAGGCCTGCTTGGGAAAGCGCTCGAACCATTCCTTGGCCTTGAGGCGCGCATCGGAGCGCGGCAGCACGAAGGTCTCGCGCAAAAACCCGTCGCGTGGCATGCGCGTGCGCTCGGTCCGGCTTTGGTCGAGCCTTTTCTTCAGGCCATCCAGCGGTGGTCTTGCCGGGGTGCGCACGAAACAACTCCTTGCACCTTAATGACGCTTGGACACTTGACCCTTGCCCCTAAGAGATTAGGGATCGCGCCGGCAAAAGACGAGTCATTTGTAGGGACTCGGCCCCCCGCAACCGGAGACGGCACTTGGAACGACCTGAAATACCGGCAGGCCTGCCCGCCGACATCGAACAGAAGAAGATGAAGGCGCGCCTTTGGTTCGAGGCGCTGCGCGAACGCATCTGTGGCGCCTTCGAGCAAATCGAGCAGGATCTTGGCGGCCCGCTGGCCTCGTGGTCGCCAGGCCGTTTCGAAAAGACGCCATGGGAGCGCGACGAGGGCCGCGGCGGCGGCGGCACCATGTCGATGATGCATGGCCGCGTCTTCGAGAAGGTCGGCGTCCACACCTCGACGGTCTATGGCGAATTCTCACCCGAATTCAGGAAGCAGATGCCCGGCGCCGAGGAAGACCCGCGCTTCTGGGCCAGCGGCATTTCGCTGATCGCTCACCCCTGGAACCCCAACGTTCCGGCCGTGCACATGAACACCCGCATGGTCGTCACGTCTAGCCAATGGTTCGGCGGCGGCGCCGATTTGACGCCGGTGCTCGACCGTCGGCGCACCCAGGACGATCCCGACACCATCGCCTTCCACCGGGCCATGCAGTTCGCTTGCGAGAAGAGCCCCGAGGTCGCCGATTATCCGAAATTCAAGGCCTGGTGCGACGAGTATTTCTATCTGCCGCATCGCAACGAGCCGCGCGGCACCGGCGGCATCTTTTTCGACTGGCTGCATTCGGGCGAGGACAAAGGCGGCTGGAACGCTGATTTCAACTTCGTCCAGGATGTCGGACGCTCCTTTCTCGTCGTCTACGGCCACCTCGTGCGCGCCAACTTCAATGAGAACTGGACCGATGGCGACCGCGACGAACAGCTCATCCGG
>NZ_JBFULQ010000739.1:0-2196 GCF_054049815.1 Mesorhizobium sp. P5_C1
GCATTGACGTGGATGCTGATGCCCTTCACCGCCTCGACCGCGCCATCGAGCGTGCGGAAGCGGACGCGCAGGTCCTTGACGCTGAGGATCGTTTCGGAATCAGCCATCTCAGCGGTCCTTGGGGTCGAGCRCGTCGCGCAGGCCGTCGCCGACGAAATTCAGGGCGAACAGCGTCGAGACGAGGAAGAAGGCGGGAAACAGGAGCAGCCAGTTGGCGGTGCCGATGTTCTTGGCGCCGACCGAGATCAGCACGCCCCAGCTGGTCATCGGCTCCTGCACGCCGAGCCCGAGGAACGACAGGAAACTCTCCAGGATGATGACTTGGGGCACCAGCAGCGTCATGTAGATCACCACGGGACCGAGCAGGTTGGGTATGACGTGGCGCAGCAGGATGCCGCGCTGGCCGACRCCCATGGCTTCCGCCGCCTGGACATATTCCTGGCGGCGGATCGACAGCGCCTGGCCGCGCACGATGCGGGCCATGTCGAGCCACAGCACGGCGCCCACGGCCAGGAACATCAACACGAAGTTGCGGCCGAAGAACACCACCAGCATGATGACGAAGAAGATGAAGGGTAAGGAATAGAGCACATCGACGATGCGCATCATCACCTCGTCGACCTTGCCCCCGGCAAAGCCGGCCGCCGCGCCATAGACGACGCCGATGACCACCGCCACGACGCCGGCGAGCAGACCGATGGCCAATGAGATGCGCCCGGCCATCAGCGTGCGCGACAGGAGATCGCGGCCGGTGTTGTCGGTGCCGAACAGGAAATACTGCTGCTTGACCGAGGCGCTCATCGTCACTTCGAGGCCGTCGGGCGACTTGCTTTCGATCTTGGTGTCGTCAAAGGCGTCGGAACGGTCGAGATAGCGGATGTTGCGGTCGTCGATCGGCTTGGTCGACTTGACGGTGACGAAGACCTGGTTGCCTTCCTGCCGCCATTCCTTGATGTCGACACGCATGCGCTTGATCGCTTCGGTGAGCGCCGTCTCGATCATCTCGGCCTTCGGATAGGCCGACAGGCTGGGCGGCATGCGCACATAGTCGGCATAGATGGTGGTGTATTGATGCGGCACGAACCAGGGTCCGAACACGCTGACGACACCGATCAGGGCAAGGTAATACAGACTGAACATGGCGGCGCGATTGGCCTTGAGGCGCGCCCAGGCGTCCGCCCAGAGCGAGCGGCCGATGACGGCGGGAGCCGTGGCTGCAATGTCAGTCATAGCGCACCCTCGGGTCGACGACCGCGTACATGACGTCGACGATCAGGTTGAAGACGATGGTGAAGATCGCGATCACCACCACGGTTCCCATCACCAGCGTGTAGTCGCGGTTAAGCGCGGCATCGACAAAATAGCGGCCGACGCCCGGAATGGAGAAAATTGTCTCGACGATGACCGAGCCGGTCAGCAGCGCCGCGGCTGCCGGGCCGGTGAAGGAGACGATCGGCAGGATGGCGCCGCGCAGCGCGTGCTTGACCACCACCGACCAGTCGGAGAGGCCGAGCGCGCGGGCTGTGCGGATATGATGGGACCGTAAGGATTCGATCATCGAGCCACGCATCAGCCGGGCGACGATGGCGATCTGCGGCAGAGCGAGCGTCAGCACCGGGCCARCCTTGTTGATGAAGGCGCCATCGCCCCATCCGCCGATCGGCAGGAGCTTCCAGGTCAGCCCGAACAGGAGCTGGATCACCGGCGCGATGACGAAGGTGGGGATTGTGCTGCCGGCGGTTGCCAGCGCAATCACAGTATAGTCGCCAAGCTTGTTCTGGTTGAGCGCGGCAATGGTGCCGAGCACCGAACCGAGCAGAAGTGCAAGGACAAGCGCCGAGGTGCCGAGCTGGATCGAAATCGGCAGCCCCTTGGCGAACAGTTCGGTGACGGTGAAATCCGGCATGTTGTAGCTCGGTCCGAAATTGCCGCGCAGCAGATTGCCGAGATAGTGGACATATTGCAGCCAGAGCGGATCGCCTAGGCCGAATTGCGCTTCCAGATTGGCCCTGATCTCGGGGCTCAGCCCTCGCTCCTGGTTGAACGGGCCTCCCGGCGCGACGCGTATCAGGAAGAACGCCATGGTCACGATGACGAACAGCGTCGGAATGGCGGTCAAAAGCCGCCTTAGTACATATCGCAGCATCGGTGCCCCGCTTGATCCAGAGCAGCGCGCGTCCAGTTGGACGATTGCAC
>NZ_JBFULQ010000740.1:0-2187 GCF_054049815.1 Mesorhizobium sp. P5_C1
GGGGTGGTCTCATCGACGTCACCCCAGACGCTATCCCGGTTATCGACGCGGCAGCAAAGGTTCCCGGTCTGTTTATCGCTACAGGATTTTCTGGTCACGGGTTTGGCATCGGACCCGCCGCCGGACGGCTGATGGCGGACCTCGTCACCGGAAAGCCTCCAGTCGTTGATCCCAAAGCCTTCAGGCTGTCTCGGTTCAGCGACGGGACCAGGATCGTTCTTTCGCCGGAGTATGCTTGAGGTAGTAACATCAAGCTTGACCAAAGTTTACCAACCCTCACTAGCAAAAGAGAAAAAATGTCAAACGTCACCAAAATAAAGTCCGGAAGCCCATTTGAAGATATGGAGAGCTACTCGCGAGCTGTCGTTGTTGACAACTGGATATTTGTTTCGAATACTGCGGGTGTGAATTACAAAACCCAGAAAATGTCAACCGACCCAGTACAACAGGCAAAGGAGTGCCTCAACAAGATAGAAGGTGCGCTTAAATCTGTTGGCGCCAGCTTGGCCGACGTTGTAATGTCGACAGTCTATATTCCAAACCCTGAGGATGCGCCGACTGTCATGGCCTATGTCGGCGAACGCTTTAAGGGGATTGACCCCGCCCGTACGGTGCTGTGCCCCGGACTTGGAGGCCCCGACTACAAGGTGGAGATTGAGGTGCAGGCCTATCGCGGCGTCAGCACCGCGGAAGTTGAGCATAAGGTGATCAGTCTTTGATTTCGGGACTGAAGAGGTCGGACTTGGTCCGGCCTTCTTCGGCGAAGGGGACTTTTCCGTGTACAGCCGTTAGCGAGGCCAAAAAACCTGCCATGTGCACTTGCACGCGGCATCACCTCGCAGGCAACGTGTTGGAGATTGCGCCTTTCTTATCCAGACCGACTAATTGAACGGACATGGCCACTTCATTGACCGACGATAGGACCGAAAAGCCGACTGGCGGCCGACAACCCAGGATGGCCGACATCGCTCGCATAGCGGGCGTCGATATTTCGACCGTCAGCCGGGCTCTGTCGGGAAGTGAGCGGGTCACCGTGGAGACGCGGGCACGAATCCAAGAGATTGTACGCGATACCGGCTATGTCGTTAACAAGGCAGCTCGTACTCTGCGTGATGGTCGCGCCAATCAGGTACTGGTCATTATTCCGGAGCTCTCGTCAAAGTCCTACCCGGAGATGGTTCAGGGCATAATCGAGGCACTGGATGAACACGAAATCAATGTTCTTTTGGGCGCTACGCAGCGTGAGGCCAAGCGCGAGGCGGAACTCGGCAAGCGACTACTGACTGGCGTCGTAGACGGCATCATCACCATCACCGGAAGCATCCCTGAGACTATCCTCAACATGCCGGACTTCCAGCGCAAGGTCGTCGCCTTGGCTCGACCGGTCCCGCAGCCGGGCATTTGCTGGGTTACCATGGACAACTACGCAGCATCCAGGGAGGTAATGGAACACCTGTATGGCATGGGGCATCGGCGCATCGTCCATATCGGGGGAATAATGAGCTCCGAGACATTCCGTGCCCGTTCCGCTGCCTATGTCGACTTCATGCGGGAAAATGGCCTGGCCGACCTGATCACTGTACGCCCAACCGACTACTTCGACGCCGACGCTGGTGTCGAAGTCATGAAGTCCCTGCTCGGAGCTGGCCAGCGCCCCACCGCTATCTTCTGTGCTTCTGACGATTTGGCGATAGGTGCCATGGCGGTGGCGCGGCAAGCCGGGCTCAGTATTCCAGACGACATCTCGTTCGTTGGTTGCGACGACCTGGGGGTGGCCGCGCTGATGCATCCTCCACTTTCGACGGTGTCGGTTCCGCGCATCGAGATCGGTCGCTCTGGAGCGGAGGCGCTCTTTGGCCAGATCTACCAGGACATTATTGCGCCTGCGAAAATCGTGCTGCGCCATCATCTGGTCCTTAGGGACAGTGTGGCGCGGATCGGGTGACTTGACAGGCCGTGACTTGATAGGCCGGTCAGCGGTGTTGGCTACGGGCACCCAAGGATGAAGTCCAGCCTGTGGGTGCAAATGCACCCGCGGGGCGCTGTTCCTTGGGCCACGCGACCCAATACCCACTAGATGCCATCCTGAGGCGCCATGAAACAGCACTTCGCGCTATGTCACCGAAGATTCACAATTGACAATCCAACCGATTGCATGATTGATACAAACGATTGGATTACCGCATC
>NZ_JBFULQ010000741.1:0-2179 GCF_054049815.1 Mesorhizobium sp. P5_C1
CGGACGATCATCTCGAACAGGATGTCCGAAATCCACATGGCTGAAACGCCAATGAGAAATGCCGCTGCCTAGACCGCCAAAGCACTCCGCGCGGCCTAGCGCCTATGGAAGCAGCTCGGAGCGTGGAACGCCTCGATCATAGCCGGTATCGCTTTCCTGATCGTGTTTGCGCTGGTCAAGGTGGCGCTGCCCGACATCAACGAGGTGCCGGAGAAGTTCTCGGCCGTGCTGTTGTGGCAGTTCCGCGTCGCGTCGATGGGGATCCAGCTCATCCTGTGGACGGTGATCGGGCTCTTGTTCGGCGTCGTGGCTGAGCGGAAACTCGCGGCCGCCAGCCAAGCCCGCCTCGCGCGCGCTTGAAATCCCATGCGGTGGCCGCCAAGGTTTCGTGCCCTGGCGGCCATTTTCTTTTTGGCCGTTTAGCCTTGGCTTTTGCCTATCGCAACCGCCGAGGCGCATAGCGAGTTTAGCGATTCGCAACCGGCAAGTCGGGGCACACGGATCTTCGAAACGTGCGCGGCCGGCTTATCTATGAGGCGTTCGGGCCGCATGACCGGCACGACACCGCCACTATCCACTCGCCCGTAGCCAACCCTTGTCGAACACCTTTTTAGCACGATGACGGTCGACATGTGGCTCGATCAGCTTCTTGTACGCATAACTGACCTGTTGGTATTCGTCTGCGCAATCCTCGGCTCGTTCCTTCGGCAAGTATCCCTTATCGACGATGTAGCCGAACTGCTCCTTGTCGRCACCATAGGCTAAGCACAACTCGTTGTAGAAGCGTTGCGCTGGCGTGCCATGTACGTCCGCAAATTTCGCCATTTGAGGTGGAGCTGTCGCGGCCTCCGCCTCGGTCTTATACGCGTAGGCGGTGCCCCCGACGATCCTGCGTGCCTCGTCCTTATGGAGTTCCAGCGTGATGTAGGCAGACACCTGATCAGCGGCGTCTTCCTCGCGTCCAAACACCGGCACCCGCAGCATCTCGAATAGGGCGTGGCCAAATTCATGGAAACAGGTATCCAACAAGGGACCCGTGACGGCGTCGTCCGGCGTGACGCCGGCCAACGTGGTGTTTGCGGGCATGGTTTTCCGGAGTTGCTCAATGTACTCGTAGCWAATCGTTATCACGTTGTCTTCATACCAGGCATTGGCGTCACCGTCGCATCCCTCCACCTTTACCAGCAAAGGGCGCGGCAGTCGGAACGGACTGAGAAATTGCTGCAACCTCTCCAGAAACCTGACTTCCTTCAGTTGTTCGTAGATCGGCTGATGCGCTGAATTCTTGGGAAGCACATAGCTCACGGTCACCCGGTTGGCTTGAGCGGCAAGTGCTGTCGTCAAGGTGTCCGGCGCGACTACCGCCCAGGTGATAAGCAACAGCAAGATCACTCTCATCACGTTCTCCTCTATGCCATCGCGRCATTGTCTGACGTCTGCGCAGTGGCAGCCCTGCCCTTGTGTCTGGACAACCTCTGCCGTGCCTGCCTGATGCAGTCGCGGCCGACAAATGCTGTCGTTTTCTCACACCCACGCACAATCTGTTACTGATCAGATGACGCGCTAATCATCGCGCTGATCCTGGACGAGGGAAAGTAGGTCACTGTTAAGAGCGGCCGAATGGGCAGAGATTTATTCTCGAATGTCAGCTTGCTGGCGTCAGCGGCGGCCTTCGGGGGAAATCATGCAGGACGCGACCGAACCAGTCGAGCCTCGGACCATAAGAGGGTCACGCGCCAAGAGCCTTTTCTATCTCCTCGGAGGCATCGCCTTCGTTTGGATGGGAGTTCATATGGTCCGCGACTTCGCCGGTCAATCTGGCCTGGTCGCGGTCAAGTACGAAGTTGTGGGATGGGTTGCCATAGTCTTCTTCGGACTGGCTGCGCTGGGCGGCGCATTATCGTTCATCCGCCCGCGTGCTTTGATCCTTGACGGGAGTGGCTTTGCGATCGGCGGCGGCTTTGTTCGATCTCCGTTGAAGATTGCATGGCGGGACATTCAAGGCTTTCACGTCCGGGAGCAGAACCGCTACAAGTCGATCGGCTTTCGCTTCGAACTTGGCGCCAAGTCGCCGTTGAACCGGAGGCCTGGGATGGAGCTTGGCCTGTCCGGTTCGGGATGGCCGCTATCGACTGAGAAGATGGTCGAAGTCCTTAACACCTATCGGCAGCAGGCACTG
>NZ_JBFULQ010000742.1:0-2178 GCF_054049815.1 Mesorhizobium sp. P5_C1
CCTATTGCCGCGTCCCAACCGTCCTGCATTTCAGCGCCAAATGGAAAAATTCGCGTCACTCACAGGCGGGGCAACTGGCCATTTTTCTTGATATCGCGGACGGAGCAGGCTGGTGGCCTTCAGCCTTGCGCGTCTGGATACCGAACGGCAGCAACGAACAATATGAGTACTCGCGCCTGATGCGCGTCGACCCTGCGGCCTGGAGCGCGCAGATGCGCCGCGTGGTCGGTGATCTGGTGGCACGGCTTGCCTGGGAGGACGTCCAAACGACCCGCCCGATGCTGGCAAGCGCCGAGGCCGAGAAGGCGAAGCTGCGGTCTGAGATCTCGCGGCTGCACAATGAGCTGCAGTTGGCTCAGCAAGGCAATTCCGAGCTACGGAGGGCCGCTTCGGACGCGTTCGACAAGGAAGCTGCGTTGCAGCCGGAAATCGCGAGGCTGCGCACCGCGCTCGATCTGGCTCACCAACGCAACGCCGAGCTACGGAGCGCCGCTTCGGATACAGGAAACGAGAAGGACGAGATCGAACAGGCGCTGCAAGCATGCCGAATGCAAATCGCGGCCTTGTATCAGTCCACAAGCTGGCGCATCACCAGTCCCTTGCGCAGGATATCCACAAGCTTGCGTTCGAAAAAATCATAGGGTTCGAAGTCTTGAACTCAGCTTGGTTGGCGGCATCGGCGATCCGGCCGCCAAGGTGATCATTACCCCTTGGCCAGCAGAGCACCGATGAAGGCGGCGCCCGCCCCCGAGGCAGCGGCCGCGTTATCGCCAACCGTCATGCGATGTTCAATGGGACGGCTCCCGGACTGAGCGGCACACCAATATCGGAGACTAGCTTGACGAGGTCCGCCTGCCGCGTCGTGTTGGTCTTGGCATAGATGCGGCCAAGGTGGGTCTTGATCGTGTTCTCACCGACCCCGAGCGACAGCGCACTCTTCTGCGTGGTCAGTCCGCCACCCACGGCCAGCAAAACCCGCACTTCCGCCGGTGTGAGATCGAACAGTGTCGTCAGCACCGCCTCTGAGGGCGGCGCGGCCGAGGTTGTCGTCGAGATGAAGACGGCGGCGCATGCGGGACGGAAAGCCGCGCGCGCGGTCCCCTCGGTCAAAGGCAGCACATAGGCAACGGCTGGGGGCTGGCCGGCCGCGGACAAGGGCAAGCCGATGCCGCGCGCGCCAAGCGAGGCATCGGCATCAGCGGCTCCCGATATCGCTTCCAGCAGGGCGCGGCCCGTTATCGGATTTTGTGCCTGGAGGATGCCGTTTCTGGAAAAGATGGGGTGCTGTGTCGAAAGCATCGCCTCGGCACGGCCGTTCACATAAAGGATCGCGCCATCCGCGCTGGTAAGAACGACGGCGGTTGCAAGATTGTCGAGCGTCGCGCGATAGAGACTGGCGGTCACGCGCGCCTGATCGAGCAGGTCGCCGATCAGCGAAGCGCGGCGCAAATGAGGAGAAAGCAGCGCCATAAAGCGCTGCTCCTCCGCAGTGACGGCACCCCTGCTCGCGCGTGTCGTGAAGCTCACGAGGCCGATCCGATCCGAGGTGTGCACGAATTTGGTGATGCAGCCCTCGCGCAAGCCCTGCGGGCCAGCCCAGTTCCGGTAGAAAGGTGACTGGTGAAGTTCGGCTTCAGTCATGCTCGACAATGTCGACAACGGTGTGTCGATGTCGCCGACGACCACGGCGTTCAGACCTGGAATGTCCTCGAAGCCGTAGTCCTGCTGCAGAACCCGCATTTGCTCCGCATCCCAAGGCGATTGGGCCGCGAAACGGCCATACTGATCGCCGGGATCAGCCAGCGCGATGGTTGAATAGGCGGCGTCCACGGCCTCCGTGAGTCGGACCATGACGACGGTCCAGAACTCCGAATTGAGTGCGCTATCGTAGATGTCGCCGATGATCGACGAAAGCAACTCGTTGCTCAGCCTGTACATTTGCCCCTGCCCAACAGAGCCTTCCCTTTTTGTCAGTCAGGGATACCGCACGCCCTGCCTATACCAGCATGGCCCTGAAAAGCTCAACGCAAGCCGAAGGATTTCTGAGACCTCATTCTTTCGGGTGACGACATTGCAACACGCCAGGCCTAGTGGGCGGCACAAGGCAGGTTCCAGAGCGCGTCAATTCAAGACGCCCTGGCCCTGAGTAGCGTCGGATTCCAAGACTGCGTCCAGGCG
>NZ_JBFULQ010000743.1:0-2177 GCF_054049815.1 Mesorhizobium sp. P5_C1
GCTCGATCCTCCCGACGGTGACGATCAGACCGTTCGCCAGTCCGCATAGCAGACCTGCGGCGACCGCCATCGCCATACCCGCGGGGATTGCCCACAGACCGAGGCTCGGCGCCATCATGTTCATGAACATGATCGTAATGCCCGCGATGAAGGCGACCATCGAACCGACGGAGAGGTCGAGGCCGCCGGAGGAAATCACGAACGTCGCGCCAACGGCGATGATCGCGACGTAGGCGCTGCGCGTGACGACGTTGCCGAGATTGGTCGCCGAGAGGAAATCCGGATTGACCAGAAACCCGATGACCAGCAGTGCAACGAGCGCGAGGAAGGGTCCGGCATCGGCCCATGAGACATGGTATTGTCGTTCGGTGCGGGCTGGCGTGGAACTTGTCAGTGCGGTCACGGTTTTCCTCCGGGGGCAACGTCGTGACCCCTCTCGCTGGTCGCAAGCAGCGCGATGTTGCTCTCGGTCATCGCCTCACCCGATACCTCGCCGCTGATCCTGCCCTCGCGCATCACCAGGATGCGATCGCAGATGCCGACCAACTCCTGCATCTCCGAGGAGATGACGACGCAGGCTTTGCCCTGGTCGACCAATTCCTGGATGAAGGCGTAGATCTGGGCCTTGTTGGCGATATYGATGCCGCGCGTCGGCTCATCGATGACGACGACTGAAGGTTCGGTCAGCAGGACCTTGGCCAGAAGCAGCTTCTGCTGATTGCCGCCTGAAAGCTGTCCGGCTTTGACATTCAGGCTCTTCACCCGGATGTCGTAGCTGGAAACGGCTTGCGCCAGCGCCTGCGCCTCGGAGCGCCGTCGAACCATGAGACCGGGATGAAAGCGGGCAAGCGCGGATAGAGTGAGGTTCGGCGCCAACTCTTCCTGCAGGAGCAGACCCTTGCCCTTGCGGTCCTCCGTCAGGTAGCCGATGCCGGCATCCATGGCTTCCCGCTGCGAACGAATATGCACTGGGGAACCGTTCAGCTCGATGGCCGCATTCGCCGGCCGCAAACCCAGGATGCCTTCGAAGAGCTCGGTCCGCCCTGCCCCGATCATCCCGGCAAAGCCGAGGATCTCGCCCTTGTGAACGGTGAAGGACACGTCCTGGACGTAGCCGGGCACCCTTGCGTTCCGCACGCTCAGCATTGGCTGGTTCGTCCGCACTGCGCGCTTCTGCGGATAGAGCGCGGCGAGATCACGGCCCACCATGAGCCGCGCCATGTCGAACTGGCTCAATGAATGCCCCGGGTAGGTGCCCACCATCTTGCCGTCACGCAAGATAGTCACCTTGTCTGCCAGCCGCTGAACCTCGTCGAGGCGGTGGCTGATATAGAGGACGGCAATGCCGCGCGACTTGAGGCCCAAGATGATGGCAAGCAGGCGCTCGACTTCCTCCCCGGTCAGCACCGCTGTCGGTTCGTCAAAGATGACGAGGCGATGCTCGTCGAGCAAAGCACGGGCGATCTGGACGAGCTGGCGGTCGGCCAGTGAGATGTCTCGCACCAATGCGGTTGGCGACACCGCGCAGCCGATCTCAGCCAGTTTCGCCACCGCGATACGACGCATGCCCTTGTCGTCGACAAGGCCGCCCCTCGTGAGTTCTCGGCCGAGGAAAAGGTTGTCGGTAACGGTGAGTGCTTCGGCCAGCAGGATTTCCTGGTGAACGAGCGCAATGCCGGCTGCCTGAGCCTGATCAGGCTTGGTGAAGCGCACCCGATTTCCGGCCATGGACAGCATGCCTTGGGTCGGCTCGATGTAGCCGGACAGCAGTCGCATGAACGTCGACTTGCCCGCGCCGTTCTCCCCGATGATCGCGTGGATCTCGCCTGGCAGGATATCCAGCGTCACATCCGACAGTACTGTGACCGGGCCGTATTTCCTTGAAAGGCCCTCGGCGCGCAGCACGGGTTCAGCTTGCCGTTCAGGCCGTGCCGGCAAGGTGCCGGTATCTGTCTCAAATCGCATGGCAAGGGACATCGCAACGGCTACTCGAACGCAGGCAGGAGCCGGTCCCGGGAATTCTCAATGTGCACACGCATCGCTTTTTCGGCGGCGTCCGGGTCACCCGCGGAAAAGGCAGCGAGAATTGCCTCGTGCTCGTCGAGCGCCTCTTCGGTCACTCGCGAGTGGTACATCAGGCGGAAGATGTGGAAGTGGGTATGCTGGTGATTCAGGGT
>NZ_JBFULQ010000744.1:0-2176 GCF_054049815.1 Mesorhizobium sp. P5_C1
CCTGCGTCTTGTCGGCGGTCGCATGGCAGGCATGACGCTCGCCGTAGTCGTCGCCGAGGAATTTCAGATGTTCGGCCAGGAAGCGGTAGCAGAAGGTCAGCGAACGCGGCATGCGGACATTGAGGATCAGATAGTCGGCAATGTTGGTCGGCTTGTAGTCTGCGTCATAGACCCAGCGGTAGGAGCGGTGCGCCGACACCGAGCGCAGGATCGATTCCCATTGGTAGTTGTCGAGTGTCGAGCCGACCCACGAGATCGAGGGCAACAGCACGTAGTATTTCACGTCGAGGATGCGCGCAGTGTTGTCGGCGCGCTCGACATAGGTGCCGAGCTGCGAGAAATCGAAGATCTCGTTGCGCAGCATGGTGCCGTAGAACGAGCCGCGGATCAGCGCCGTCTCGCGCTTGATCGCATCGAGCACGCTCGGCAGGTCGCGCTCGTCGATCGGCCTTGCCAGCATCCGCTTCAACGACATCCAGGCTTCGTTGATGCTTTCCCACGTCTCGCGCGTCAGCGCGGTGCRCACCATGCGGGCGTTGTTGCGGGCCGTCTCGATCGCCGCCATCGTGCTCGACGGGTTCGACGTGTCGCGCAACAGGAAGTCGGCCACATTGGCGGCAGTATAATCCTGATATTTCTGCGTGAAGGCGACGTCGGAGCCGGCGCTGAGCAGCACCGAATTCCATTCCTCCGAGGCGCTCTGGGTCCGGGTCAGCGCCATGCGCAAGCCGGCATCCACCAACCGCGCCATGTTTTCGGCCCGCTCGATATAGCGGTTCATCCAATAGAGCCCGTTGGCGGTGCGGCCTAAAAGCATCAAAAACCCTTCAAGTGAAAATCAATCATCCAGCACCCACGTATCCTTGGTGCCGCCGCCTTGCGAGGAATTGACGACCAGCGACCCTTCCTTCAGCGCGACGCGCGTCAACCCTCCGGGCACGATCTGGATGCGGTCGGAAACCAGCACATAGGGTCTGAGATCGACGTGACGCGGCGCCAGGCCCTTGTCGGTCAGGATCGGACACGTCGACAGCGCCAGCGTCGGCTGGGCGATGTAGTTCGACGGTTTTGCCGCGAGTTTCTTGGAAAAATCCTCGCACTCCTTCTTGGTCGCCGCCGGCCCGACCAGCATGCCGTAGCCGCCGGAGCCGTGGACCTCCTTGATCACCAGTTCGTCGATGTGCTCGAGCACGTATTTCAGGCTGTCCGGCTCCGAGCACCGCCAGGTCGGAATGTTGCCGAGTATCGCCTTGCGGCCGGTGTAGAATTCCACGATCTCGGGCATGTAGGAGTAGATCGCCTTGTCGTCGGCAATGCCGGTTCCCGGCGCATTGGCAATGGTGATGTTTCCGGCACGGTAGACGTCCATGATGCCGGGTATGCCAAGTGCGGAGTCCGGCCGAAAGGTCAGTGGATCGAGGAAAGAATCGTCGACGCGGCGGTAAAGCACATCGATCTGCTTGTAGCCTTCGGTGGTGCGCATCGCGACATGGCCGTCGACAACGCGCAGATCCTGACCTTCGACAAGCTGCACGCCCATCTGGTCGGCAAGGAAGGCGTGTTCGAAATAGGCGGAGTTGAAGCTGCCGGGCGTCAGCACGGCGATCGTCGGCGTGCCCTTGGTGCTCTGCGGCCGCACCGCCGCCAGCGACTGCCGCAGGAGCTGCGGATAGTTTTCCACCGGCCGCACCTTGATCTTCTGGAACAGCTCGGGGAACAGCTGCATCATCGTCTCGCGGTTCTCCAGCATGTAGGAGACACCCGACGGCGTGCGCGCATTGTCCTCCAGCACGTAGAATTCGTCCTCGCTGATGCGGACGATATCGACGCCGATGATGTGGGTGTAGACGCCGGCAGGTGGCCTGACCCCGATCATTTCCGGCAAGAACGCCTCGTTCTTGGCGATCAATTCTCTGGGAACGCGCCCTGCCCGCAGGATCTCCTGGCGATGGTAGATATCGTCGAGGAAAGCGTTCAGCGCCTGCACACGCTGCTCGATGCCTTGCGTCAGGCGGCGCCACTCATTGCCCGAGATGATGCGCGGAACGATGTCGAACGGGATCAGCCGCTCGGAAGCTTCCTGCTCGCCATAGACGGCGAAGGTGATGCCGGTCTTGCGGAAGACGCGTTCGGCGTCCTGCATCTTCTCGGTAAGCCTGGCCGGATCCTGCTCCTT
>NZ_JBFULQ010000745.1:0-2167 GCF_054049815.1 Mesorhizobium sp. P5_C1
GCGCATCGTAATAGTCGCTCTGGGTGGCGATCTTGCCGTCCTTGATCGAGAACATCGAGGCGCCGGTGAAGGAGAACTCCTTGCCTGCGGCGGCAGTGCCGTCGGCCCAGGCGCCGGTATTGGTGCCGGCAAATTCCCATTCGAACGAGACGCGGTCGCCCTCTACGACAGGCGCGCCCTTCATCGTCCACGCCGCGTCGGGGACTGCTTTCAGGAAATTGTCGATGACGCCGGTCTTGGCGGCTTCCTTGCCCTTGACCGGTTTGCCGACAGAAGCGTCGTAGTAGGTGACGTCGGCGGCGAAGTAGCCCGCCGCCTTGGCCGCGTCATGGGCGTTCCAGGCGGCGACATAGGCTTCGACCACCGATTGCGCGGTGTCGGCGGCAAAGGACGGCGCCGCGACAAAGAGCGCGGCGGCGACAGCTGCGGATGTCAGAAATTTGCGGCGATGCATGGTTCTTTCCTGCCTTGTTGATGGCTTCCTTCAGCGCGCTAGCCGTGAGCAACCATCACATGGCGCACGGCGGTGTAGTCTTCCAGCGCATAGAGCGACATGTCCTTGCCGTAGCCGGATTGCTTCAACCCGCCATGCGGCATCTCGTTGGTCAGCATGAAGTGGGTGTTGATCCAGGTACAGCCATATTGCAGGCGGGCAGCCGTCGCCATGGCGCGCGAGACATCCTTGGTCCATACCGATGACGCCAGGCCATAGTCACTGTCATTGGCCCAGTTCACCGCCTCGTCGACCTCGGAAAAACGGGTGACCGAGACGACCGGGCCGAACACTTCGCGGCGAACGATCTCGTCTTCCTGCAGCGCGCCGGCAACGACGGTCGGCTGGTAGTAGAAGCCCGATCCCTCGCCCGGCTTGCCGCCGGTGGTGATCTCGATGTGCTTCAGTTCAGAGGCGCGCTCGACGAAGCTCGAGACGCGGTCGCGCTGGCGGCGCGAGATCAGGGGCCCGATCTCGTTTTCGGTGTCGTCGGGGCGATTGTACTTGATGGTCGAGACAGCCGAGGAAAGATCGGCGACAAGCTTGTCGTAGATCTTCTTGCCGGCATAGATGCGGCAGGCGGCGGTGCAATCCTGGCCGGCATTGTAATAGCCGAAGGCGCGCAGGCCGTTGACCACCGCGCCGAGGTCGGCGTCATCGAAGACGATGACCGGCGCCTTGCCGCCGAGTTCGAGGTGCGTGCGCTTGACCGATTTGGCGGCCGCCTGCAGCACCTTCTTGCCGGTGGCCACATCGCCGGTGATCGAGATCATGTTGACCTTAGGGTGATTGATCAGCGTGTTGCCGACGCTCTCGCCGCGGCCGAGCACGACATTGACGACGCCTTCCGGCAGGATTTCGGCAAGGATTCTTGCCAGCTTCAGTGCCGTCAGCGGGGTCTGCTCCGACGGCTTGAAGACCACGGTATTGCCGCCGGCGATCGCCGGCGCCAGCTTCCAGGCCATCATCATCAGCGGGTAATTCCAGGGTGCGATCG
The DNA here is from genome assembly GCF_054049815.1 of Mesorhizobium sp. P5_C1. Lineage (NCBI taxonomy): Bacteria > Pseudomonadati > Pseudomonadota > Alphaproteobacteria > Hyphomicrobiales > Phyllobacteriaceae > Mesorhizobium > Mesorhizobium sp. P5_C1. Next base: position 1,491 of record NZ_JBFULQ010000745.1, read on the forward strand.
AGGCAACGATGCCGATGGCGTCGCGGCGCACCATCGAGGTGTGGCCGGGCAAATATTCGCCGGCGACCACGCCTGGCATCGAGCGAACGGCGCCGGCAAAGAAGCGGTAGCAATCGACGATCGCTGGGATTTCGTCATTCAGCACGGCGTTGATCGGCTTGCCGCAGTTGAGCGCCTCGAGCGTCGCGAACCCTTGTGCCTCGGCCTCGATACGGTCTGCGATCTTCAGGAGATAGCCGGAGCGCTGCGCCGGCGTTGTGCGCGACCACAAGACGAACGCTTGTTCGGCGGCCGTGACCGCCGCCTCGATCTGGGCGGGGCTGGCTTCGGGCAGGTTGAGAATGGTCGCCCCGGTCTTTGGATTGAGGATCGGCTCCTCGGTTTCGATGCCCTTCTCGAATTTCGAGCCGATCAGCATCTGGGTGTCCATGGACGTCTCTCCCTTACAAATTCGTGGATTTACTTGCCCGAACCGGCGATCTGGTCGCCATCGCGCGTCAGGTAATAGGCGGCGAGGATCGGCAGCAGCGTCACCAGCACGACGACCATCGCGACGACATTGGTGACCGGGCGCTGGCGCGGTCTAATCAGCTCTTCCAGCATCCAGATCGGCAGCGTCTGCTGCTGGCCGGCGGTGAAGGTGGTGACGATGACCTCATCGAAGGACAGAGCGAAGG
>NZ_JBFULQ010000746.1:0-2165 GCF_054049815.1 Mesorhizobium sp. P5_C1
GGCTAACCCTCGGTCCGCGAACGCCTACTAAAGAACGCCTCGACCAAAGAAAATAGTAATCTTACAGTACGGTTGCAGGCTTGTTTTTGCTTTCAGTTGCAAAATCCTGTGTTATTGATGAAATTGTGGGAGCGCTGGGCAAAGGGCGGGTTGTTTGAGTTCCAGCACCAGGAGGAGAAGCGGTATGACCACTCAGGTTGTACAGAGCGTATTCGGTCCCAAGCAGGTCACGAAACTCAAGGAAGTTTACGAGCGGGCGCGGGTAGTGGAGGCAAATTATCCCGAGTCCCACATTGCCAGCAAAGCCGCCAAAAGGCTTATAGAGGCCTTCGAAACCGTGATCCACGTTGACGGGACGGTTCTGGATGTGAAGTGGCTCAGCGAGGCCAATCCCCAGGGAAACGCCTGAGACCAGGCCTCGTCTTGGGGTCTGTGAAGCTATTTAGTGAAGGACTTCATTTCTCCCACGTCAGCCTGCCCGCAGGCGGATTCTGCTTGCCGTTCCAAATCAACCTCTTGGGACCTGGCTTGACGGCGGGTTCGCCGCGTGGAGCTGCGCCATGGGAATGGCCGGGCCGTCCCATCCAAGGTCTCGCAGCGCTCGGGACCCACTGTGTACGTTTCATACACAGACTTAAAAATTTTACCGAAAATTAACCTAAGTTAGAGACTGCTTATGGATAGCCCATAGACTGCCCAAGCTGCTGTACATGTCGGCAGCCAAGAACTGCTCAAGGCTCCAGGTTGGGGTAACGGCCTGAAGCTTTAAAATGGGTTGGGTATCAAACTTTCAATTCAAGAGATGAGGGGCTTTGTTGGGCGCCGCTAAGCGGCTTTCGTTGGGGAAAGGGTGGGTATAAGTATGGGTTCCACAGTAGGACTGCATAACTACACTTCGACAAATCAATCGGGTGTTCCGTCTGGCGGAATAGAAAATGTCCACGAGCAGGTAGGCAAGCAATACCTTCTCATGCTGGACGGAAGGGCACTAGACCGCGAGTGTCTTGCATCGGCCCTCGAGGATCACGAACTCGGCATGGCGGTCGTCGCCATGGGCTCGATCGAAGAATGGCGCATGAAGAAGGGGGCAGCCCCTCCACTTGCAGCTATCCTCTTCAACCTTGGCGGCCGGAAGGTCACCGATCATGGCATCGCCGACGAGATCAGGCATATTTCGTCCGAGTTCAAGTCGGTCCCCGTGGTCATCCTGGCTGACACCGAAGACCTTGGACAGATACTGACGGCTCTCGAATGCGGCGCACGCGGCTACATTCCGACCTCGGTCGGGATCGACGTCTGTGTCGAGGCGATCAACCTTGCGGCAGCGGGAGGCATCTTCGTCCCGGCGAGCAGTGTCCTTTCCATGCGGCACCTTATAGGTACAGGTAGCCGCGACACGCAGCCTTTGACGGGCATGTTCACGCTCAGGCAGGCAGAGGTCGCCCAGGCGCTTCGGCGCGGCAAGGCGAACAAGATCATCGCCTACGAGCTGAACCTGCGCGAAAGCACCGTGAAGGTCCACATCCGAAACATCATGAAGAAACTGAAGGCCAGCAACCGCACGGAAGTGGCCTACAAGGTCAATGATCTCTTCGCAGAGGGAGCTCTGGCCGAAGAGTGATTGCAAACTGATAAGACGACCCGCCTTGGGTGAACCCTGGCGGGTCGTATTTGTACCGCACTACAGATTCATTCAATGACGGCCGATGGATTTCCGTTGCCTTGAATGGCGTCGGGAGCCGTGTGATCGGCCGCGCTCCGACGCAGATCGTTGCCCCTAACTCCCGGCAGTGTGCCGCAGGTGGACATTTGCGGAGTGCTCCGAAACGCCTGGATCCCTAGCGATGATCTGGTTCCGTAGCACCCTGAAAAACTGTTCCATTTGTTCGGTATCAGTCGGTGCGCGCCTGTGTATCCACCATAAGTGCTAACCGCTGACCTTATGGAGAACGCGAAATCCTGAGCCCAGCATGTAGACTTGCTGCCGGAATGGAGTGGTCGGCATGTCTGAGCAAAGCCTTCGTTTTCGCAAATCCGTCCKCCTGCAGGAACGCGGTCGTGAACTGATCCCGGGCGGTAGCCACACCTACGCAAAAGGCGAAGATCAGTATCCCGTCCTCGCGCCGGGCTTCATCGAGCGTGGTTTGGGATGCCATGTCTGGGAC
>NZ_JBFULQ010000747.1:0-2159 GCF_054049815.1 Mesorhizobium sp. P5_C1
GAACTCAATATCGGCTCATCGCTGCCAGATACCGTCGAGCTTCACGAAGTTCCCAACGTTAAATACCGCTATGTCGTGATCGACAACCGGACGGTTCTTGTCGATCCTAGCACCCACAAGATCGTCAAGGTCTACGACTGAACCCAGCCGCCCCGGCCCGCCGCGGCCCCGATGGCGGCGAGCCGTCCCAACAAACAGATCCCACAGCGCAAAACCCGCCACCTCCGGGAGAGGTGACGGGCCTATTAGATACCAACCTAGGAACTATGAATGCTTCGAAAAGTGACGCGGTTCACAAGAGATTGAGGAGCCGACCGGTAAACGTGACGCGCCGGGGCTGCCCCACCTAGATCGTGAGCGTAAGAGGGCACGCCCTCCGGCTCCCAGGCGAGGATGGCCGGTGCGGTTGGGATGCCATTGGGCGACCACACCGGCCACCTGCGGGGATGGGTTCAAGTCCCGCCTAACTTACATATTGCTATATTAGCAATCACGCAATTAAGCCTATCGGTGTACTCCAAGCCTTAGCGGCCATGGGTCCAACGCGCGCCGACCATGGCATCGAGGAATTCGATGTCTTCAACGCAGCGATTTCTAAAGGTCGAGTGATGCCCGAGGGGATATGACACCTTCGCCGCGGGCGCGCGCACGGAACGTCATTCTTTGAGTTGATGCAATTGTCGATCCCCTACAGACGCGGGCCACCAAGCGTCACCAGCCAAGCCGGCGTCGTGACGGATGATCGCGTCTAATATCGCTTCGTAGGCGCTGCCAATGTCTTCCTCGAGCTCGACGCTGCCGATGCCGATCGCCCTGGCGTCCGCGAACATCTTCTGGGTCAGCTCGGCGACCGAGATGACGTCCGCCTCGGCGGTGGCGCGGACGTTGTTGGAAATCCACTTGTGAAGGAAATTGGTGCTTCGTGCGCTCATAATTGCCTTAGCAACCTTCCGCTTTTAGGGTTCGCACCATCTGAACAATAACCGGGTCATACGGAATTTTTTCCRACCTGCTGTAATTTATGGTGAAGAGCGCGGCACGGTCGTTGCAGACCGCAATTGCGCGGACATATCGRATCTGGCSRTCCTTGATGCCCGAGTAACTCGCCCACYTCGGGGTGACACGCCGATAGGTCAGCTYCCACCCAGCCGTTTCGTCCTCGACCATGCGATGCTCGATCTCGGCGCGAAAACTGGCCTTGCCGAGTCTGGCGCCCCACACTGCAAGGAACGCATYGTTTTCGCCCCGAAAASCCGCGCCTTGGTCGGAACGCTGTGTTAGCACAAAACCCGGGGGMACATCGAATGTGAACCCAAGCTKCCTGACACCGAACGGCTGCCASGMTTGAGCCTGAAGAAGCGAGCTGCAAAATAGGACCGGAACGAKGCTCAGCAGAAAGCGGACCATAGGGATTGATTTAGCGTTGCGTTCATGTAGGCCACAACCTTGCTCGCCGGCTTAGGTTCCGGGCTCAGAACGAAACAACGAGCTCGCAAATTCGGCACTGACGGGTTGCATGAACTCAAAGCCCACCGCAGGTGTGGTCGGCCCCCAAGCACCCCAACAGCACCGCCATTTCCCTATSGATTTCCTTCGTCMGGATCGGTCGCGTTTTCGTGGCGGCGGTTRGTTTCGGCGACCTTTTGAATGAACAGCCTTGCGTGTTGGCCCCAATCGGAAACTTTGACGTTGTGTTCGCGGACAGACTTCTTAAAAGCCTCGCGTCCAGCATCGAGGTCGAAAAGCGAAAGACGTTRGCTGTCCTCACTGGCCATAGGACGCCTGGCATAACCTACATYTTGATCGAGCCAAACTCCTKGAGCAGTAAAGCAGCGMCGTGGCAAACGTGACGACTRCRGCCCATACRCCGAAGCCTTCTCATRGCCGGCSCTCCMTCTTTTTGGCCGACAYAATGCGAAGGCGGRCRTYAGGTTCCACAGCCCGSGTCTYGGTTATTTCCCGTACAATTTTGCGATTCTSTTCGGCTTCGGCGTGATCGTCTCGATCCGCACTATGTCGCCGATCTCTTTGGCTAGATCGAACGCATTCTGTTTGTCCTGGGTGGTCAACACGGTGCGCCAATGCGGTTTCTCGAAAACCGAGACGATGTAGGTTGTTGCCGGCTTGTCAGTCATCTCTTCCACCGATCGATGAAAGCC
>NZ_JBFULQ010000748.1:0-2153 GCF_054049815.1 Mesorhizobium sp. P5_C1
ATCGCCGCAACACCGAAAGCTTCGATGCCTGCGATCTGGTTCCCAACGTCCTGCGCGGCGTCAGCGAGATCGACATGTCGGTGACGGTGATGGGTCAAAAGCTGGCGATGCCGGTCTATTGTTCGCCGACCGCCTTGCAGCGGCTGTTCCATCATCAGGGCGAGCGCGCGGTCGCCAAGGCCGCGGCCAAATACGGCACGATGTTCGGCGTCTCCTCGCTTGGCACCGTCAGCCTCGAGGAGGCGCGCGGGATCAGCAGCGRCCCGCAGGTCTACCAGTTCTATTTCCATCGGGATCGCGGCCTCAACCGGGCGATGATGCAGCGAGCAAAGGAGGTTGGCGTCGAAGTGATGATGCTGACCGTCGACAGCATCACCGGGGGAAACCGCGAACGCGACAAACGCACCGGCTTTGCCATCCCCTTCAAGCTCAACCTGGCCGGGATGCTGCAGTTCGCGATCAAGCCGGCCTGGGCGATCAATTATTTCACCCATGAGGGGTTCAAGCTGCCGCAGCTGGACGAGCATGTCGACATGGGCGGCGGCACCATGTCGATCAGCCGTTACTTCACCGAAATGCTCGACCCGTCGATGACGTGGGACGATGTCGCAGAGATGGTCAGGCTGTGGTCGGGTCCGTTCTGCCTCAAGGGCGTCATGTCGGTGGAGGACGCCAAACGCGCCGTCGAGATCGGATGCAGCGGCATCGTGCTGTCGAACCATGGCGGCCGGCAGCTGGATGGCTCGCGAGCGGCGTTCGACCAGCTTGCCGAGATCGTCGACGCGGTCGGCGACAAGATCGACGTCATCATGGATGGCGGCGTGCAGCGCGGCACGCATGTGCTGAAGGCGCTGTCGCTCGGCGCCAAGGCGGTCGGCGTCGGCCGCTACTATCTGTTCCCGCTCGCGGCGGCCGGCCAGCCGGGCGTCGAACGGGCGCTCGAACAGATGCGGGTCGAGATCGAGCGCGGCATGAAGCTGATGGGCTGCAGTTCGATCGAACAATTGTCGCGCAAGAATCTCCGTTTCAGGTAATCTCGACCCATGAAATCCTCCCTCGAAGACTCACTGCTTGCCGCGATCCGTACCATTCCGGATTATCCCAAGCCCGGCATCCTGTTTCGCGACATCACCACGCTGCTCGGCAATGCGCGCGCCTTCCGCCGCGCCATTGACGAGCTGGTGCATCCCTATGCCGGCCAGAAGATCGACAAGATCGCCGGCATCGAGGCGCGTGGTTTCATCCTTGGCGGCGCCGTCGCCCATCAGCTCTCGGCCGGTTTCGTGCCGATCCGCAAGAAGGGCAAGCTGCCTTTCGAGACCGTGCGCGTCGCCTACAGCCTTGAATACGGGCTCGACGAGATGGAGATGCACAAGGACGGCGTTTCTCCTGGCGAGAAGGTGATCCTCGTCGACGATCTGATCGCCACGGGCGGCACCGCGGAAGCGGCGGTCAAACTGCTGCGGCAGATCGGCGCCGACATCCTTGCAGCCTGCTTCGTCATCGACCTGCCGGATCTCGGCGGCCGCGCCAAGCTCGAAGCGCTCGGCGTGCCGGTGAGGACGCTGATCGGATTCGAGGGGCATTGAGGGGACCTCTTGCCTTCTCCCCTTGTGGGAGAAGGTGGCCGAGCGAAGCCCGGTCGGATGAGGGGTGTTCCAGGGAGCACCGACGTCTTCTCCCACAAGGGAGAAGGGAGAAGCGCCGGGCTTACTCCACCTTCACCAGCACTGCGCTTTCGAACTCCAGCACCTTGTCGCCGGTCGAATCGAAGGCCTCGCAACGCAACGCCAGCAGCCGCCAGCCGGGGCGTGAGGCGATCGGCCGGTGGGAAAGTGCCGTACGCGTGAAGGTGATCGTTTGCCCGGCATAGACCGGCTTCAGCCATTTCAGGTTCTTAAAGCCAGGCGAGGGGCCGAATTCCGGCACCGGGCCGGGCCCGCTCCACGCAGCGATCTCGGCGTCCATGCTGCTTGCCAAATTGAGTTTCATCCAGGTCGCGGCCGTGTGCCAGCCCGACGCGCAGAGCCCGCCGAGCACGCTCTTCTTGGCTGCTTCCTCGTCGATATGAAAAATTTGCGGGTCGTATTTCCTGGCGAACGCCTTGATCGCCTCTGGCTCGAATGTGTGCGAGCCGAGCGTAACGGTAGTGC
>NZ_JBFULQ010000749.1:0-2152 GCF_054049815.1 Mesorhizobium sp. P5_C1
TATATGGGCGACGACTGATCGCTGGTCGCCCAGCCACGATCTGACATTTGGTCTGGACACGAATGACCTATGTCATTCGGTCTGGATTGGTCCAAACGAACGCCATTGCTCGGGCAAATTTGCCGCGCTAAGTCAGCAGCATGACCAAGAAGCTCGACATCCTGCGCATCGCCGTCGCCCAGCTCAATCCGACTGTTGGCGACATACCAGGCAATCTCGCCAAGGCGCGCGAGGCGAGGGCGGATGCAGCCCGCCAGGGCGCCGATGTCGTGCTCTACACCGAGCTCTTCCTCGCCGGCTATCCGCCGGAGGATCTGGTGCTGAAGCCGGCTTTCCTGAAGGCCTGCGAAAAGGCGGCGCAGGACTTTGCTGCCGATACCGCCGATGGCGGTCCGGGCGTCATCATCGGCACGCCGCTGAAGCGCAAGAGCGGCACGCACAATTCGATCGTCTTCGCCGATGGCGGCAAGATTATCGCCGAGCGCTACAAGCTCGATTTACCGAACTACGGCGAATTCGACGAAAAGCGCGTCTTCCAGGCTGGACCCGAGATCCAGGGGCCGGTCAATTTCCGCGGTGTGCGGATCGGGATTCCGATCTGCGAGGACATCTGGGGCGATGTCGGCATCTGTGAGACGCTGGCCGAAAGCGGGGCTGAGATCCTGCTGGTGCCGAACGGCTCGCCCTACTATCGCGCCAAGATCGATGTCCGCCATCAGGTCGTCATCCGCCAGGTCATCGAATGCGGGCTGCCGATGATCTATGCCAACCAGCTTGGCGGCCAGGACGAGCTGATCTTCGACGGCGCGTCGTTTGCCATCGGTTCCGACAAGACGCTGGCCTTCCAGATGAGCCAGTTCGAGGAAGCGGTCGACGTGACCACCTGGAAACGAACGGATGGCGGTTGGATCTGTTCTGAAGGGCCGATGTCGAAGATCCCGGACAGGGAGGAGGCCGACTACCGCGCCTGCATGCTTGGCCTGCGCGACTACGTCAACAAGAACGGTTTCAAGAACGTCGTGCTCGGCCTGTCGGGCGGTATCGATTCGGCGATCTGCGCGGCGTTGGCCGTCGATGCGCTTGGCGAAGAACGCCTGCGCGCGGTGATGATGCCCTATCGCTACACCTCGAAGGACTCGCTGAAAGACGCCGAGGATTGCGCCCGGGCGCTCGGGTGCCGCTATGACATCGTGCCGATCTTCGAGCCGGTCGAGGGCTTTCTACACACGCTGACACAGCTTTTCGAGGGCACCAAGGAAGGCATTACCGAGGAGAATTTGCAGAGCCGTGCGCGCGGCACCATCCTGATGGCGATCTCCAACAAGTTCGGCTCGATGGTCGTCACCACCGGCAACAAGAGCGAGATGTCGGTCGGCTACGCCACGCTCTACGGCGATATGAACGGCGGCTTCAATCCGATCAAGGACCTCTACAAGATGCAGGTCTACGCGCTGTCGCGCTGGCGCAACAGCCACGTGCCGCCGGGCGCGCTCGGGCCTTCGGGCGAGGTCATTCCGAAGAACATCATCGACAAGGCGCCGTCGGCGGAATTGCGCGAGAACCAGACCGACCAGGATTCGCTGCCGCCCTATCCGGTGCTGGACGATGTCCTCGAATGCCTGGTCGAGAACGAGATGGGGGTCGACGACATCGTCGCACGCGGTCACGACCGGTCGACAGTTACACGCATCGAGCACCTGCTCTACATCGCCGAATACAAGCGCCGGCAGGCGGCACCGGGCGTGAAGATCACCCGGAAGAATTTTGGCCGTGACCGCCGCTATCCCATCACCAACCGTTTCAGGGACCGCAGCTAGATGGCGGTCGTGGACCGAACGCTCGCGCCATCTCGCGGGCAAGGGTGCAGCCGTGCCCGAGTGTGAGATCAGCTTCGAAATATCACGGATCGATTTCCGAACGACATCCGACCTGTTGATGGCCAGCTATTGGGGTGCTGGACGCAACGATGAGTTCCATCGGCGAGCCTTTGCCAATTCGCTTTGTGTGGGCGCCTATCTAGATGGAAAACAAGTCGGTTTCGGCCGGGCGATCACCGACCGCATGGTGTTTGCCTATCTTGCCGACATCATCATCTGGCCGGAGCATCGCGGGGAGGGCATAGGGTCGCGACTGGTCCAGGCACTCATCGACC
>NZ_JBFULQ010000750.1:0-2144 GCF_054049815.1 Mesorhizobium sp. P5_C1
GCGACGCGCTGATTGTCGCGGAAGGAGCCGGATTGCCGGAGCAACTGGTCGACGAGGGTGGTTTTTCCATGGTCGACGTGCGCGATGATCGCGATATTACGAATTTTCATGTTCTGGTCTCGGAAGCGTTGCAGGCAGCAGGCCAAAGGCGCTGCCTCTTTCGGTTGCGCGGCTCATACAGGGTTTTTCGCAGTTGCGAAAGAGGACGCGCGACACCAAATACTCATCAAATCTTAAGCATCTGCGTGTGAAATGATTTTGTTAACCAAGGCGGGAACCTTTCGAGGCCCGGACAGTTCGAACGTCATGACCGATAAACTCAACCGATTTTGGCCGCTCATCGCGTCCGCTGCCTTTGCTATCCTGCTGGCGGCCAACGCCGCGCAGTCGGCTGCGACGCAGAAGGAAGCGCGGCCTGCCTTGCCAACCGTTGCGCCATCCGCCGAGCAGGTCTTTGCCGACGCACCCGACGGGGTCGACCCGATGGTGACCGGCCCGGTCAGCGCCGCCTTCAAGCAGAGGCAGGACGCCGCCAACTGCGACACTGCCGTCTGGCCGAACGTCCCGATGGTCTGCTATCCCGACTGACGACCGCCGGCAGCGGTCGTCATCCCACAGATGACGAAGGTCGGCTTACGCCGACCGCACCGGGTCGAGCGTGACCTTGTAGAGTTCGTTGTCGTCGCGATCCATCAGCCGCACAGTCATCTGCTCGCTGGCGCCATTGATATCGACCAGCCCGAAGAATTGCAGGCCAGCTGACGGCGGCAGGTTCTGGCCTTGCTCGGCAGTTGGCGCCTTGATGAATTTCAGCTCCGGACCGAAGGTCATGTCGAAATCGTTCGGGCCGAACGTGCCTGCATGGATCGGGCCCGAGACGAATTCCCAGAACGGATTGAAATCCTGGAACTGCGCCTTGTGGGGATTGTAGTAGTGCGCGGCGGTGTAATGCACGTCGGCGGTCAGCCAGACGGTGTTGCTGATGCCGGCGTTCTTGATGAACCGCAAAAGGTCGGCAATCTCGAGCTCGCGTCCCTTGGCCGGACCGTTGTCGCCGTTGCTCACCGCTTCGGCGCCCGCTTTCTTGGCGGCATCGTCCCAAACGACGAGGCCGAGTGGCATGTCGGCGGCGATGATTTTCCAGGTTGCCTTCGAATTTGCCAGTTCGCGCTTCAGCCATTTCGTCTGCTGTTCGCCGAGCATGCGCGATTGCGGCGTCATCTCATCTTGCATGTCCGGACCGTTGGGGCCGCGATAGGAACGCATATCGAGGAAGAACACGTCGAGCAGCGGCCCATAGGCAATCTTGCGATAGACGCGGCCCGGCTCGGACGGTTCGTAGCGGATCGTCGTCATTTCATGGAAAGCGCGCGCCGCGCGTGCCGCCAGCACATGGATGGATTTCTCGGTGTACCGGTTGTCGGCACTGAGATCCTTCGAATCCGACCAGTTGTTCAGCACTTCGTGGTCGTCCCACTGGTAGAACGTCGGGCAAATAGCGCTGAGGCCCAGCACGTTCTTGTCCATCATGTTGTATTTCCACTGGTCCCGGTATTCGTCCAGCGTCTCGGCGACCTTGCGCTTGCCGTCGATCAGCACGACGTTCTTCCACTTGCCGCCCCCGGGCAGGTCGACCTCGTCCTTCATCGCGCCGTCGGCATAGATGGTGTCGCCCGAATGCAGGAAGAAGTCGGGCGTGTGCTTGCCGATCGTGGCGTAAGTCTTCATGCCGGTCTCGTCGATACCCCAGCCTTGGCCGGCGGTGTCGCCCGACCAGGCGAACTTGATGTCGCGCCTGGAAGCGGGCGCGGTGCGGAAGCGGCCGGTGATTGGCTCGGAAACCGCATTGACGTCGGCGAGATCGGCCGCCGTCATGCGATAGAAGATGTCCTGGTCGGAAGCGAGGTCGGTGAGCAGACGCTTGACCGTATAGTCGCTGGCCGGCGAGGTATCGAGCGGCGCAAGGCGGACGGCATCAGTGAAACTTTCGGTCGACGACACTTCGAACATGACGCGCGACGGCCGATCCGTGCGCGTCCACACCATGCCGCTGGTGGCGTCGACATCGCCCGACTGGACGCCATGGGTGAAGGCCGGGCGCTGGCTGGCGCGTGAATAGTATGGCAGCGCCAGGCCGGAGACGC
>NZ_JBFULQ010000751.1:0-2128 GCF_054049815.1 Mesorhizobium sp. P5_C1
GACGATGTTGGCAAGCTGCCATCTTGTAAGCGCCTGCAAGGTGCCATAGCGATAATCAAAGGTGCGACAACCGGCTATCAGCTTGTCTTCAACGTCCGGCCAAATCGGGATGATAAGATGCTTTGCCTGCCGTCCTTTCAACAAATCGCGCTTGTAAAAATCCTGCTCGTCCCGGCCGACCAAAATGCCGCGGCGGAGCACGGCGATGTCGGGAACTGGGAGACCGAAGGTTTCCGCCAAAAGCTGGGAAGCATTGACCGTCACCAGTCCCCAATCGGCATCATGCCCCTGCGGGAGGCGAAAATTCGGCGCTGCCCCCATCACCAAGGCGGGACCGGTGACACTGGGCAAGCGAAGAATTGGCTTTGAGAAGGTTGGCAAGAGGTCCGAAAGCGGAGTTTTCATGCGGGAATCTGAACCGCATGTTCCTCAAACGCGCGCAGAATGCTCTCTTCTCGGCTCCACAATTCGTCCCATTGCGTGGCGCCGGACCAGCCCGCAAACCAAGGACCGCCTAGCGTGYAGTGCGCCAGCGAGACATCGGCGGGGTCGAGTTCGGTAGCTGAAGCCCCTACGAGGTAGTTCCATGCCAGAGGCAATTCCCCGATCTCATGGTCCTCAAGCCATTTGAAGGCGTGGAGGTCACGTCCGGGCCACGTATTGAGCATCTCGTTGGTCAGCCGTTTGTTGGCCGGATGATCCAGATTCCACAAAACGACCGACGACCAGTTTTTGCGGCGATAGAACGTCTGCGTTTGTCCGTCCATCTTGACCGCTTCGGATTCGCGTTGCTGGTGCTTGACCGCCATAATCGCGTAGGAAGGATCGACCAGGTCGAGCAGCTTGACTGGATCCTTCAGAAACAGGACGTCGCAATCGCAGAACATGGCCCAGCCGCCTTGCCTCATGAACGGAACGGCAAAGCGCGATATGGCAAACTCGGTCGACATCGGTGCCTCGGAAATCGGGCACCAGAGCTTGCCATCACGTACCACCATCGGTCGCTTCATGATTCCTTGCGCTTCAAGGTCTTTGAGCACGAGTGGCTGTATCTGCAACGGCGTGCTTGTCCGCCGGTAGGCGCTCCATCGCGCTACGTCCAGAACTCGGGATTCGCGTGGGTCATACCCAATGTAGATTGGTATCACGTGGCAACTCTATAATTTGATGTGAATTTACTCGAATTAAGCATGGCAGCACTGCAAGCGGAAGACCGAAGTACAGTGCCACAAGTCACTCCCACCCCACGCCTGCCGATGAACCGCCGGCGGCGCCCCTCGGGCGCGCCTTCGCGGCGCGCCGGCTGGACGAGCCCGGCCCGATGAACAACCGGGCTTGGTGATGATTTCGTCGCCGCGGATGGCGGCGAAGTCGGAGATGTCCTGCTGGTCAAGCCGGTCCAGCCACTCGCGGCTTCCCGTTGTCGGTTCAGGCATCAGTCGGCGATCCTCGGTCTTCGACATAAAACGCGGCTACCAACTCATGTGCCCGGTATGAACCAGCCCAAATTCCGGATCTCGTTGCCGATAAAGTTGCCCACCCGTTTCCCCCGGTTACGCAGGATGCGCAGCAACCCGCTATCCACAAAATACGTCAGGAGGATGCTGTCCCGTGTTGTCACTTCCGGCCCCACTATGTCCGCCGAGTGCCACGTGTCCTTGTCTACCGCGAAAGCATAGCCCGTGTTCGGCGCGAAACGCATCTGCATCTTTTTCGCCAGCCCGCCGCCCGGCAGCTCCTCGTGAAAGATCGTCCCGATGTTGGTGTGCGCCTCGTCTGGTGGCAGGTAAAGCTGCACCGTGATGCCCTTCCAATGTGTATCCGTGTGCGGCGGAATTTCGTAGCCCGGAATGTCACGCGTTAGGATGGGGATTGGAAACATGCCCACCTCGGCCAAGCCGGGCCCGAACCGTCGCCCCATCGCCGGTGCCAGTCGGCGACGGAAAGCGTTCTTCACCGGCTCGGAACAAAGCGCTTTGCCAACCACGTTCCACACCGTCCGCTTCGCCGACGGCAGATGTCGGATGTTTTCCGGAAAGAGATCGATCTTCACCCGCGTGGACGCACCCATCGCATCCCGCTGTTTGGACCGGCCGTGCATCGGTCGGTAATCCGCATACACCGGCAG
>NZ_JBFULQ010000752.1:0-2127 GCF_054049815.1 Mesorhizobium sp. P5_C1
ATATCGACCAGTGCATCCATGTTGAGGTCGGCCAATTCGAAATTCTGAGGGGGGATGTCGCCGGCGAACGCCATCTTCGGCGCTTCGAACACGACGGGGCGTGACGCCAGTTCGGCGCTTGTCCACGACGAATAGCCGAAATTGATGTCCGGGAACTTCAGCGTCGATTGCGCCAGCGCCCCGCCGCCGGTGTCGCCATACCGGTAGAGCACCCGCAACTGGTCGAGCACATTGACCGACTGCGTGTCGATGAGCGGCGTCAGGTCGGCCTGAGCCTTCGCCAGGCAGTCCGGATGCGCCCTGACGACGAACTTCGAGGTGTCATTGGTGTCACGGCCGACATATCCCATGCACCATTGGGCGTAGACGGTGTCCTTGAATTTCGCCGTCACCTTGCCGTAAAGCCGGGCGTTCTCCTGTTTGCTGCCATTGGTGTGGCTGACGAGGGTCGATTGTGTCTCGATCAAGTCGAACTGATAGCTGCTCTGACCGCCGGCGAAGCTGGCCTTTGTCAGGTAGCTGCGTCCGCCGAAACGCTGGTAGTCGTAGCGGACGGCTTCGCGGTTGGCGCTGAGCTGCAGCACCAGCGGCCATTTCGTCACGTAGGGCTTGGCTATGTCGAAATTGCCCTCCGCTACGGAGGGGTCGCCGCTGAAGATCAGCCGCGTTCCGTCGGCGTTGGTCACATCGAAGCCGGAGGGGATGGTGTCGGTGTGCAGGCCGCCTGACAGGTCGAGCGAAACGACGTCGAACGCCCCGGTGTGATAGAGAATCTTGACGAAGTCCTCGGCGTATTCGGGCTTGTATTCCCAGACGCCGTTCTCGTTTCCGAGAAACACGAGCCGCGTGCCCATGTAGGACAGGCGGGAGAAGAAATCGCCGCMCGGCTTGGTGCCGGGCACGGCCGTGCCGAGATCGTCGTTGACGGCGATCTCCTGGGTATTGAACCGCCAGCCGATGCCGAGCCCGTTGCCGGCATCGCCCGCGAACTGGCTGTAGGTGAGGCTCATCTGCGGCCCGAACTGGCCACGAGTCGGCAGGGTCGGCAGTGGCAGGGTGAAGTTCGCCGATCCTGTATTGTTGTTCAGCGAGAAGTTGCCTTCCTCCTGCGTGACGGTGCCGCCCGCGGCGGGCAACTGCACGATCGAGGTCGCTGATTTGTCTTCGGCGCGAGCCGGGGAGCCGAGTACTGCGGCGCCAGCGGTCAGGGCTGCGAGGGCGGTAAGGGTCTTGGCGAACATGGGACTACCTCCGGGTGCAGGCATTACTGGTGAATGAGCGGGCCCACGATGACGTGGGGCTGGAGCTGCAGGCAGCTGGGACGCGGACAGACGACCAAAGGCTGGACGGCAATTTCATCGAACACGTGAATATTGACGTCCAGGRTGCGCGACGGCTCGCGCTTGCAGGCTTCGGCGACTTGTGGGGTGAGCGGCTGCGGGAACGAGCAGATCGGATTGTTGCCGAGATAGGATTTTCCGATCACCGGATGAACGTGAACGAAGTTCTCGATCCGGTTGCCTCGCAGATCGACGATCGACAGCGCCGGAAGCGAGCCGAGCGGCAGCGCATTGAAGACCCGGTTGTTGCGCAGATCGACATTCGACAACGCCGGCATGTTCGACAGATTGCCGACGTCGGTGATCTGATTGTCGTTCAGGTAGATGTATTTGAGCCCGCTCGAGCTGAAGCGCGGGATCGCCGACAGCCGGTTGGTGGCGAGGTTCAGTTTCTGGAGTCCCGTCAGCGAAGCGATCGGGGACGCGTCGGTGATCACATTGTCGAACAGGTTAAGTTCTCCCAGCGCCCGAAAATGGACCACGGGGTTGACGGCGATGATCGACTTCTTGTTCAGCGTCAGGCTGGTCAGTGACTGCGCCCAGTTCTGCGCAGCACTGCAATCGGCGCTATCGACGTGGTCGGCCTGCATGCGGCTGTCGAGCGCCGCCATGAAGCCTCGCGCGTCGCCGAGCGCGATCGAATCGAACCGGTAGACGATGCAGTATTCGGCGAAGCTGGCGTATTGCAGCGGCAGGTTGCGCATACCGGCGTCGTCGAGCAGCGGCAGGTCCGCCAACGGCGTCACGGATTGCACGTGTGTATTCGAGAAATAGAGCTTGGTCAGCT
>NZ_JBFULQ010000753.1:0-2117 GCF_054049815.1 Mesorhizobium sp. P5_C1
TCCTCGACCAGCACCTTCTCGGCCTCGGCGAGCGTGTCGATATAGGCGGCCGTGCCGTTGCCGTTCTGGGCGATGGTCTGCATCATCTGGTCGTTCAGATTGCCGCGGCCAAAGCCGAACACCGACAGGAAGACACCGGTCTTGCGCTCGCTCTCGATCAAACGCTTCAGGTCGTCGTCATCAGTCTGACCAACGTTGAAGTCGCCATCGGTGGCGAGCATCACCCGGTTGACGCCGTCCTTGACGAAGGATTGCTGGGCAAGTCTGTAGGCTTCCTTGATGCCCGCCTCGCCGGCCGTCGAGCCGCCGGGCTGCAGATTGTCGATGGCATTGAGGATCTTGTCCTTCTCGGCAACTTTTGTCGGCATCAGCACGGTGCCGGCCTCACCGGCATAGGTCACGATCGAGATCGTGTCGTCTGCCTTCAATTTGCCGACCAGAAGTCGGAAAGCCGACTTGAGCAGCGGCAGCTTGTCCGGCTCGTCCATCGAGCCCGAGACGTCGATCAGGAAGACCAGATTGGCTTTCGGCTGCTCGGTCGGCTTGACGTCAAAACCCTTGATGGCGACATGCATCAGCTTGGTGTGCGTGTTCCACGGTGTCGGCATGACGCTGACCGTCGAGTTGAACGGCGTCGTGGCGGAGTCCGGGCCCTTCCAGTCATAAGGGAAGTAGTTGATCATCTCCTCGACGCGGACCGTATCGGCCTGCGGCACGAACCCTTCCTTCAGCGAACGCCGCACGAAGGAATAGGAAGCCGTGTCGACATCGATCGAGAAGGTCGAGACCGGATCCTCAAGCGCGGCATGCACCGGATTGGTCTTGAAATCCTCGATGCGGTCGCGGTTTTGCTCTTGCGGCTGAACCTGGTCGGCCGGAGCCATGGCTGGCTGCTGCGCCATCAGCTTGGACTCGGCCGGCGCGAGACTCCGCGACATGCTGGGGGCACTTACAGTACCGTCCAGCGCAAATTCGCCTGTCGGGGCCGGTGCCGGGGGTGCACTATTCATTGCCACACTTCCGGCGCCAGTAGCATCCTGTCGGGGAGCGCCCTTCGCCGCCTCCTGCTGTGCACCGCCGATAGCAACGGTCGATTCGGATTTCGGCGGTGAGGCCGGCGCGACGAGCGCATCTGAGGCGTCGCGGCTTTCTACATCCGCGTCGGCCTTCTTGTCTTTCTCCAGTTCGGTGCGGGCCGGCTTGAGCTCGTTGGTCGTCTGCTTCACCGTCGCAGGCTTGTCGGCCAGCGTTTCGGTGATCTTCTCGTCGCCGCCGAATTTGGGCGGCTGTTCCCTCAGCATGTGGAAGGTGGCGTATCCGGCGATCGGCAGGGCGACGAGCCCGGCAAGAGCCGGCGCGGCAATGAGTTTCTTTTGCATGATCTCGCTCCAGAGCTTTTGTGCTCGCTCTGTGAGACGAAGCCCGCCTACCGATCCTTGGCTCACGGTCGAAATATTTTCCTGATCATAGGCGCGCATGGCGGCTTCGAAGGCACGAGCCTTCGCGCTCTCGCCCGGCGCCGGCGCCGCGATGTCGCGCAGTCTGTTGAGTTCGTTGTCGTCGACCATGGTCACACTTCCCCGGCCGAGCGCATCAGCGTCTTCAGCCGTTTCTTCGCTTCATGGATGTGCCAGGAAACCGTCGCCTCCGAGATCGCCATCGCCTCGGCGGCGGCCGCATGGCTCAAGCCCTCGCCATAGACCAGCAGCACGGCGTCGCGCTGCTTGTCCGGCAACTGCCTTACCGCCGCCCACAATGCCTCGGCCGGGTCTTCCGGCTCTGCCGAAGCCTCGCCCGAGATTAGCGCGTGAACGCCATAGGCCTCCGTCTTTGCCATATCGCGGGCGGACTTGCGCATCATGTCGCGCGCGGCGTTCAGGGTCACGGAGTAAAGCCATGTCGTGAAGGCGCCGCCCCCGCGATAGTCGCGGATAGCCCGGCCGAGCCGGACGCAGACTTCCTGGGCGATGTCTTCGGCATCCGGCTCGGCCGGGCTATCCGCGACTATCGCGGGGGCGGCGCCTTCACGACATGGCTTTACTCCGTGACCCTGAACGCCGCGCGCGACATGATGCGCAAGTCCGCCCGCGATATGGCAAAGACGGAGGCCTATGGCG
>NZ_JBFULQ010000754.1:0-2109 GCF_054049815.1 Mesorhizobium sp. P5_C1
CGTGATGGCTGGTCCACTCTTTCGCGGTATAGCGAAGTCGGACGCTACGGCCGCAGCGCGCGACTGGCTGGCGCGTGTCGGCTTGTCACGTTTCGAGCAGCACTATCCGCATCAGCTTTCTGGCGGCATGCGCAAACGTGTGGCTTTGGCCCAGACTTTCATAAATGGACCCGAGATTCTTCTCATGGATGAGCCGTTTTCCGCGCTCGATGTTCAGACGCGCGTGCTGATGCACGAGGAACTGCTGCGCCTGTGGTCTGAGGCAAAGGCTTCGGTGGTCTTCGTCACGCATGACCTCGAAGAGGCGATTGCGCTCGCCGACAAGGTCTATGTCCTGACCGCCGGACCGGCCACGGTGAAATCGGTCTACACCATCGATCTGCCGCGCCCGCGCGTGGTCGCCGATATCCGCTACGAGCAGAGCTTCATCAATTACTCGCGCACGATCTGGGCCGACCTCAAGGAAGAGGTTGAAACCAGCTATGCGCGCGCCGCAGCCTGAGGAGGAACGCCATGACCGATGCCGCCATTGACATCAGCGCAGGAGCTTTCAGGCCGGGCACTTCGGATGCGGAAATCGAGGCAGYCGCCGCGAAGGCGGTACGGCACCGCCGCCGCACGGTGATCTTTTGGCGGGTCGCCATTCTGATCGCCTTTCTCGGCCTGTGGGAAATCGCCGCGCGCCAGGCCTGGATCGATCCGTTCTTCTACGCAATGCCGAGCGCGATCGCGCAGCGGCTGTACGAATGGACGACAGAAGGAACGTCGGAGGGGCCTCTGTGGTACCACCTCTATGTCACAATGGAGGAATCGGTCATCGGCTTTGTGACTGGCTCGGTTGCTGGGATCATCATCGGCGTCGCGCTCGGCCGTAACCGGATGGCCGCCGATATCTTCTCCATCTACATCAAGGTGATCAACTCCATTCCGCGCGTGGTTCTGGCGCCGATCTTCATCATGATTCTCGGCCTCGGCCTCGCTTCGAAAGTGGCACTTGCCTTCGTGATGGTTTTCTTCGTCGTGTTCCACAATGCCTTCCAGGGCGTCCGGGAAGCCGACAGGGCGATGATCGCCAATGCGCGCATCTTGGGTGCATCCAACTGGCAGTTGACCCGTTCGGTGATCGTCCCTTCGGCGATGAGCTGGATTTTCGCCAGCCTGCATGTCAGCTTCGGCTTTGCCATCATCGGCGCGATCGTTGGCGAGTTCGTCGGCTCGCGATACGGCATCGGCCTGCYGATTAACATCGCCAAGGGATCCTTCGACGCCGCCGGCATGTATGCCGCGATCGTCATCGTCATGGTGGTGGCGCTCGGTGCCGAATATCTGATGACCATGGTCGAGGATCGCTTGGCGAAATGGCGTCCCCAGCCACTGCATGAGACGCAGTGAGCGGCAAGCCTAGCTGCTCGCCAAAGGCAGCCTGACCTCAACCACCAGGCCGCCGGTCGCGCCATCCCCGAGGGCGACGCGGCCGCCGGTATTTTCGACGACCTCGCGCACGATGGCGAGGCCAAGGCCGCTGCCTTCCTCGGTCGATCCGGCAACACGGTAGAAGCGCTCGAAAACATGGTCTCGCTCGTCCACTGGGATGCCGGGCCCGTCGTCGGTGACAGTCAGCACGGCTTCGTCCTCAACGGCCGCCAGCTTCACCGTGATGCTGCCGCCGGYCGGCGAATAGCGCAGTGCGTTGTCGACAAGGTTGACGATCATCTCGCGCAACATGGTGCCGTCGCCGATCACCGGCACGGGTCCGGCCTCCTCGAGGCCGAGATCGATGTGGTGACCGATTGCTGTCGGCGCCTGCGTTTCCAGCACATGGCGGGCGGCTTCGGTCAGGTCGACGCGGTCGGCGCGCGGCCGCCGGCTGCCCGGCTCGGCGCGCGACAAGGTCAGGAGCTGTTCGGCCAGCCGCGCCAGTCTGCCGGAGCTTGCCTGCAGCGCCACCAACGCTTCCTGGCGCGCGTCGGGGACGGTTTCGCGCAGCGCGTAGCTCGCCTGCGTTGACAGCAACGCCAACGGYGTGCGCAGCTGGTGCGCCGCATTGGCGATGAAGCGCCGCTGCGCCGCCATCTGCGCCCGCACCCGCTCCATATAGGCGTTCAGCGC
>NZ_JBFULQ010000755.1:0-2105 GCF_054049815.1 Mesorhizobium sp. P5_C1
GCATGATCGTGAGCCATCGGTAACCAAAATTTAAGCTGCGAAAATCAGTCTATTGCTTCGCTGGCTAGAGAGCCGCGAGTCAGATATGCATTGCCCGTCGAGGTCATTCACGGCCGTCGGCGTAACGCAAGGGGCATGACATGGCGAAGCAGTCGTCTAAGGCGCCGGCATCCAAGACACCGGCAAAGAAAGCACCTGTGAAAGCAGCAACGGCGAAGGTCGCGGCAGCAGTGAAGAAAGCTGCACCCGCGGCCAAGCCGAAGGCAGCACCGGCAAAGGCAAAAGCAGCACCGGCCAAGAAGCCGGCAGCAGCCAAGGCCGTGGCCAAACCGGCAGTGAAAAAGGCAGCGCCGGCGAAGGCCGCGGCAAAGCCGGCCGCCAAGGCAGCACCGGCCAAGAAGCCGGCAGCCAAGCCGGCGGCGAAACCGGCAGCCAAGAAGGCAGCGCCCGCGAAGGCCGCGGCCAAGCCCGCCGCCAAGGCAGCACCGGCCAAGAAAGCGGCAGCGGCAGCGACAAAGCCCGCCGTGAAGAAAGCCGCGGCCCCCAAGGCCAAGGCAGCGCCGGCAAAGGCGAAGGCGCCGGCCAAGAAGTAGACCAGGTCTAGTTGGAGCGCTGTGTGTCCTGCTGGATGCGCGGAGAACGCTTTGACACTTGCGATCGACGCATGATCATTCCGGAAACCGCAACTGGTTTTCGGGCCGTGCGCAAGACGGTCGGCGAAGGGGGCCAGGGCAGCAAAGCGAGGCGCCGGACAGGCTGCCTCGCTTGCTCGCGCGGTTTGGTCTTCTTTCACACCTGGCCATGAAACGAATGCCCCGCCGCGAAGCCGGGGTTGCGGAGGATCAAAAGCAGATCGGATGTTCCGCTCTGCTGTAGTCTTCTTGCTCGATGTGGATCGCGTATCCGTCTGTAGCCAGGTCACGATGGTCATGGCAGGAAACCATCACCGGTTTTCTGGCAGTCGGTTTTTTGTTGCCTGGCCATTGCCGGGCAGCCGCTCCCGGTCAAAAGTGCCGGCCGGCAAACAGGAACCCGATCATGTCCAGACTGCTCTACGCTTCCACTTCTCCCTACAGCTCCAAGGTGCGTATGGCCGCGGCCTATGCCGGCATCGCCATCGATGCGGTGCCGGTCAAGACCGAGGACAAACCGGCGGTGCTGATCGAGGCCAACCCGCTCGGCAAGATTCCGGTGTTGGTGCTCGACGACGGACGCTCGATCCATGACAGCCGCGCCATTACCCAGCACCTCAACCGTGTTTCGAAGAACGCACTGTTTCCGCGCAACCCCGACAAGCGTCTCGAGGCGGAGGTGCTGGAGGCGTTGGCAGATGGCATTTGCGACTGCGCGCTGTCGATGGTCTATGAACGACGCACGCGGCCTGAAGAGATGGTCTATCAGCCCTGGCTCGACCGGCAGTGGGCGAAGATCACGGCAGCACTCGATATGCTCAACGCCAACCCGCCAAAGCTGCCGAAGAAGATCACCGCCGGGCAGATCGCGTTGCGCGCCTGCCTTGGCTATCTCGCCCTGCGCTTTGCCGGAAAGTGGGAAAAGGGCCGCGCCCGGCTGACGCGCTGGGCAGCGCGCTTCGATGAGAAATTTCCCGAGCTGAAAGGCTCCATCCCCGGGTGATCGATTGATTGCCCAAGGGTGATCGATTGATCACTGGGGATCGCCAAAGTGACCCATTGGACACAAAAAAAGCCGGGCGCGAGGCCCGGCTTTTTCGTGTCGTGGCTTGAACGACTTAGAACTTCATACCGACGCCGAAAGTGACGCGGTTGTCGGTGGCCTTGACGTTGCCGATGCCACCACCGAAGTCCTTGCTGCCGAAGTCGGTGTAGCGATACTCGACGCGGCCGAAGACATTGTCGGTCAGCTTGATGTCGGTGCCAAGACCGGCGGTCCAGCCGAGCATGGTAGCGCTATCGCTGGTGCCAAGGACATTATCTTCCACCTTCAGGTTTCTGCCGGCGAGACCGCCGGTGCCGTAGAGCAGGATTTCCGGGGTCACGGCATAGCCAAGACGGGCACGCAGCGAGCCTTCGAAGCCGGCCTTGGAGTCGATGCCGTTATCGTCGCCCTTGACGCCATTGTAGCCG
>NZ_JBFULQ010000756.1:0-2087 GCF_054049815.1 Mesorhizobium sp. P5_C1
ATGGTGGGTTCTGATAACCACATCGGCTTCGGCTGCCGAAGCTATGGCCGGCAAGCCGACGGAAAGCGCCAACGCGCACATGATCATTGTTTTCATTGCAGTTTCTCCATTTCCTGAATTGGCCCTTCGTTTGGATAACTGCCCGCGATCACTTTGGTTCCGGCCTGCTTGGGCCAGCCCGAAACGCTTGCGGCATGTCGAAAGAGGGGCGACCGCATCGCCTAGGGCTGAGAAGGGGCTGCCTCTCGCTGATGGTATTTGCAAAGAACGATGCGTCTCGACGCGTCGGTCTCGCTCACGTCGGGCAGCACAACGATCTGCCCCCAAAAATCGCAATATCTGGCTACTGCCTCCGGCAGCTCCTTGCCGCTCATGCCAGAGATCGCAGCGATATCACCTTCGCTACAGTTGGTCTTTCGGGAGAGCTGCGCTGCCGCCGCTACTATCTTGCATGACCGCTCGTCGTTTGCTTGCGAGGGCGCGCAACCGCAGGCAAGTGCGATTGCTGCTGTGACAACCAATTTGCGCATGATGGCTCCGGACCTGACCGGCATTCTGTCGCCGCCGTAACAACAAATATGAAGCGCAGCTAATACAAAGGCAAATTCACCAGGCCATCTCTCGATTTGCCAATGGCGGAACATTAGGCGCGCCTAATTGTTCTACTCCTCACAGCC
Source organism: Mesorhizobium sp. P5_C1 (assembly GCF_054049815.1). Taxonomy (NCBI): domain Bacteria; kingdom Pseudomonadati; phylum Pseudomonadota; class Alphaproteobacteria; order Hyphomicrobiales; family Phyllobacteriaceae; genus Mesorhizobium; species Mesorhizobium sp. P5_C1. The sequence goes on from NZ_JBFULQ010000756.1 coordinate 678, forward strand.
GACATCCGTGTCTGCTGAAGATCAGCCGGCAAAGGCTGGTCGGCCAGCGTTCTCCGCCAGAGGCGCGGGCTTCCCCAGGCAACAGGAGAACGATTATGAACAACATCATTTGGCTCGTTGGCGCGGTGGTCATCGTAATTGCGATATTGAGCTTCTTCGGCCTCCGATAGGTGCGACGCGGGTTCTGGCCGGTTGCCCGTTGATCGGCCAGTCGGCCTTTCGTCGACTTTCCTGTTCCTCTGACGCTTCCGTGGGGAGGAGCGGGGGTGTTCGCATTCCGTCCCCCCGGCGGCCAACCCGGCCGTAGCGCCGATGCCAAGCATGCACTAACATTCCAGCCTGACCCCGTAGGGGCTGCCCAGTGATCTGTTCAAATTGGGGACCTACCCATGACCAATCATTGCTGTGGACCGGGCTATGCTTCCCCAGCCGAGGCGATGACCGCACCTCGCGAAAAGCTGCTCTATACGATTGCCATCTACACCGGCACGGGCATTCAGAAGCCGGACTATTTGTGCACCATTGATGTCGACCCGGAGAGTTCGACCTACAGCCAAGTGATTTCACGTTTGCAAATGCCGGGTATTGGCGATGAGCTTCATCACTCGGGCTGGAATGCCTGTTCGTCGTGCCATGGCGATGCGAGCATGGAGCGGAAATATCTGATTGTGCCGGGTGTGCGCTCGTCCAATCTGCACATTGTCGATTGCGGCACCGATCCTCGCAATCCGACACTGTTCAAAGTCATAAGCGGCGCTGACATCAAAGCCAGGGCCAACTTGTCGGCACCGCACACGGTGCATTGCCTCGGCTCGGACATCATCGTTTCCATGCTTGGCGACGCTCAGGGCAATGCCCCCGGCGGCTATTTGCAGCTCAGCAAGGAGTTCGAGATTGTCGGCCGTTGGGAAAACTCCATGGGCGGTATCAAGTTTGGTTATGATTTCTGGTACCAGCCGCGACACAATGTAATGGTCAGTTCGGAGTGGGCCGCGCCCAACACCTTCATGCCCGGTTTTGACCTGGAAGAGGTTGGCCATCTGAAATATGGCCGGGAGATCCATTTCTGGGATTTTGAAAAGAAGGAGCCGAAGCAAACATTCTATCTCGGTGAAGATGGCCTGATCCCACTGGAAGTGCGGTTCCACCACAATCCCGACAGCAGTCACGGCTTTGTTGGCGCGGCCCTTTCAGCAAATATCATCCATTGGTGGAAGGATGCGGCGGGTGATTGGCAATGGGAAAAAATTATCGATGTCGACAATGAGCCACATCCCGAATGGCCGATCCCGATTCCGGGCGTGATCTCGGTCATCCTGCTCAGCATGGACGATAGATACCTCTATTTTTGTAACTGGTTGCACGGCGACATCCGTCAGTACGACATCTCGGACCCTCACAATGCCAATC
>NZ_JBFULQ010000757.1:0-2079 GCF_054049815.1 Mesorhizobium sp. P5_C1
GAGCAGATCATAGGCTTTGATCGCCCGATCGAGGCTTGCGGCTACATGGATGCTTTCGGCAACGCGTGCACGAGAATAGAAGCGCCGGCAGGGCTGACGACGGTATCGACGAGCTTCGAAATATACGACACTGGCAAGTCCGATGTTGTCATGCCAGACGCCGTTCAGCACGATATCAAGGACCTGCCGGATGACGTGCTCAGGTTTCTGCTCGGAAGCCGCTATTGCGACACCGATCGGCTTGGTGACATCGCTTGGGCGGAATTCGGCAATACCACACCTGGTTGGACCCGAGTCCAGGCGATCTGCAATTTCGTGCACAATCACATCGCTTTCAACTACCAAGCCGCCAATCCGCTGCGGACCGCCTATGGCGCCTTCGAAGATCGAACCGGCGTCTGTCGCGATTTTGCACATCTGGCAATCTCACTGTGCCGCTGCATGAATATTCCCGCGCGCTATTGCACCGGTTATCTCGGCGACATCGGCGTGCCTCCCGTGCCGAATCCCATGGATTTCAGCGCATGGTTCCAAGCATATCTAAGCGGTCACTGGTTCACATTTGATGCTCGGCACAACCGCCTCCTGATGGCGACGGGTTGCGACGCAACTGATGTTGCTCTCTCAACCAGTTTCGGCGCATCCAGACTTGCTGGCTTCAAAGTTGTCACGGAAGAAGTCCAAACGGACCAATTGTCGGAGGATCCTGTCGGAAATCCCGAGTCTTCACCTTGATCTGATCGATGTGACCATAAGGGCTGCGGGCTCGTTACTGTTGCCGGGGCTAACAATCCTCAAGGGCTGGGTCCGAGTGTTGGCGTCGCGCGGCCGCATCTATAGCGCGGCGAATGTATGACCGCACCAGCTATCGGCCAACCTGACCCCGTCGGCCGCTACGCCGCCTCGACCTTCAGCTGCACGGCCTCGCTCTTCCAGGAGGTCGGGCTCGGCCCTCGGCGCCCAGGCCGGCGAGGCCAGACAGCGCAAGGTGGTTACCGGCGGCCGCTTCCGCCGCTTCCGTCGCGCCACCGAGACACCGTTTAACATGGTTCTCGAGGCCCGCCCCTAACGTTCGCTGTGCAACAATTGGAGGAAGGCATGACTACTTACAATGTCGTTCGGTTTCGCACCAAGCCCGGCAAGGAACAGGCATTCATCGATGCGCCAAGAAGGCGACGCTCGACGTCGGGGGCTTCCGCAAAGCGGCGCTCGTCAGGACCGGCGACCGAACCTTCTGCGTCGTCGGTGAATGGAGCGATGGCACCACTGCTCCAAGGCATCGCTAGGTCATCTTTTCGCGGAACTTGCGGGCGTGAGCAACCTTGCGCCGCGTCGCGCATTTTGATTTTCGAATTGCGGGAAAATCGACGATGAGTGACAGAAACAAAATCCTGCTCATGGTGTCGGCAGCTCTGATCGTGATGCTGTCGATCTCGCTCGCCAATCACCTACTGTTCGCCAGAACGCACCCCGGAACACACGGCATCGCCGCGCAATGAAGCCGATGTCGGCGACGTCCTCAAAGCCTGGTTCAAACGAGGTTTGCTCTGGCAGACGACCGGGCCAGAATTGAGATCGTCGTGCTGCCAGAGCGGTGAGGAAGGCCTTCGCTGCGGCGTCACAGGCACACGCGACGGTCCGTTCGCAAACAATATCAGCTCCGCCGCTTTCAACGTTAATCCGTGCTTTTCGGCAAACATTTAAATCTCGTAGGGTCGATTGGCTGGTTCGTTGTCGGAGGCGGGATGCGGCTTGTTCATGAGTTACTAATATTAGGCTGGGCTCATGCGCGCCTTACGGATTCGTAAGGTGCAGTTCGTCTAAAATTGCGGTGGCACGCGGCCACAGGGACGCGCCAGGACGTGCGGCTGGCGAGGCCCTGCACACAGACACATGCGCAAGTGAGTTATCCACAGGTAGTCCACAGCCGAAGGCGACAGGCAATCCCTTAACGACAAAACGGGCCTTCCCGATCTAATATTACGCGTTGGGGATGCGGCTCGCTTCGCCCAAGCATCCCCTGCACCGGTCATTTCCGCGTCGATATCGGGAATTGTCAGATTGGATGCTGCACGCATT
>NZ_JBFULQ010000758.1:0-2079 GCF_054049815.1 Mesorhizobium sp. P5_C1
CGGCAGCACGACGCCGGACTGCACCATGTGCAGGTCACGCACCTTGGCTGGATCGACAGCAAGGAGGGCGGCGCAGAGCAGATCGGCCTGCTTCTGGTTGTCACCCTCGAGGCAGACGCGATCGCCAGGGCGGACCACCGCTTCCATCAGTTTGGTGGCGTCGCGCACATCGACGACCTTGCCCTTTGCCAGCCTCGCGCCGGCTTGGATACGGGCGTCGCGCGCTTCCCGGCCACGCTGCCAGGTCGTCATCGTCTTTGCTCCTCCAGCAGGCTCCGGATTGCTGGCCGAAATTAGTCGCGGAGCTCCCTGGAGTATTTCCTCAAGCAACCATGTTTTCGACTTCGCACGCTACCGAACCCGGCAATTGCATGACAGCTCGAACGTTGTCCGGTTCCTCCACTTCGCAACCGTCTTCTGATCGATGCCGCAGCGCTTGGCGACAGGGCTGAAGGCCGATCAAAAGCATGCCATTGTTAGCCGGAGTGGAGCGATCACCGTGGAACTGGCAGCGCTTTCGTCTTGCCAGACAGTCTGGCTCCGATCGCCAGACTTTCGGGAAACCAACTGACGAAAGCCCTCATCGCCGCAGCGGATTGAGGGAGGGCTGCAATGCGTGCCAACACGGTGGCGGTGCGAATGCGAGTTGCGAATTGTCTGTTCCAGGCCTTTGAGTAGCGGCTGCCGGCGGCAACGCGCGCCTCGCGATCCCATCGGTCGAACCTGGCCAATTCGGTGGCCAACAGCCAGCCGGACTGCAAGGCCATGGAGATGCCTTCGGCGATGATGGGATGGGACTCGCCGGCAATGTTGCCGACCCGAAATATGTCGTCGGCAAAACGCGGACGAATGCCAGGGCGTATAGGCCCGGCGGCCAGCCATTCGCCATCGAGTGTTGCGCCCCCGATCGCGGAAACCGTACCAGGACAGGATGCCACGATGTGCGCGTGAACGGCTTGGCCCGCCGACAAGGCACCACTTTTCTCACGCAACCTGGCCAATACGTCGCGGCGTATGCAGCAGGACAGCGACATCCTGTTCTGATCCGTCCACACCATGCCGCCATAGCCGCCCGGAAACACCAGGAGAGGCATGAGGTCTCGGGCGAGCGAAGCTCCTTTGAAGTGAGCCTTGAAGCCAAACAGATCGTGAGGCGCACAGCTTTTTGGGAGGTTGGTTGGAAGCTTTCCCTGCTCCCAAGACCCATGGGCGGCTATCACGACTGGCGCAGCGAGAACCCTCTGATCGTCTTTGCCGCTGATCCGGACTGCGGCGTTCTCCCCATCGCTGATGATCGTCACCGCACGGCAAGGCTGAAAAACATCGGCTCCGGCATTGCGGGCGGCGTCCAAGAGGATGCCATCAAGGACGTCGCGCCCAAGTGCACGCCCAAAAGCGTCTCCCGCCGCCCGGGGCATGCCCGCGTCTATGCCCGGGCCCGACGCAAACAATGCTACTCGCCTGACTTCCGGGCCTGCCTTGGCGCGAATCGCAGCGCCCGCCCCCAAACGGTCCAACAGCTCCAGATTGACTGCCGACATGAACTCGCCGCAGACTTTTCGGCGCGGGAATTCGCTTCGTTCGATGATGGCAACCGCGCGCCCCTGGCCGCACAAAGCCAAGGCCACCGACGCGCCACTTGGCCCGGCACCTATGACAATGGCATCGTACATCGCGGGAGCGCTTCCTTGGGGATGACGCTGAAAGCGTGGGTAAACGGGCCAATCCTGCGTTCTTCACACTGCTGGCTGGAACCCGATGGCCACAGACTGGAAAGTTCATTGCCCGCGAACCCCGCGCGGACGCTCGCTGCTGCATCGTGCATGGTCACCTCGTTTGCGCCGATGATGCGTAGGAGCGAGCACATTCTCAAGGCAGTGGCGTTTCGGCTTGGCTCGGTGGCGAGGAACACCGGTGCCCGTGAACGGAGCGCTGCAAACAGAACCTTCAAGTCCGCGTCGGAAAAATGGTGGAGGAACAGATTGGCCGAGACAACGTCGTACGCGCCGGCGCCGGRCTTTGCGATCCAGTCAAAGACGTCATCGGTGACGGTTTCAACTCGCCAGCCGAGTGCGGTGA
>NZ_JBFULQ010000759.1:0-2073 GCF_054049815.1 Mesorhizobium sp. P5_C1
ACGCGAGGCGGCTTACAAATGCGTCGCCCGCGCCGAGCGTATCGACGGCATCGACAGGAACCGCGGGCGCGAACAGGATCTCGCCTTTGTGGCACACCGGCTTTCCAAACTCTATTGCCTTGTTGCAGGCGTCGGAGAAGACGCCCTTGGTTTCGCCGAAGATGACAGCGCCAAGCACGTTCATATGGCCGAGCAGGAAATCGAGAGCCGCCTGTTTGTCGACGCCGCGCGCAACGACTTCATCGACGGCTTCCTTCATGACGACGAGCAGCGAGGCGCAGACGGTCTCCGAAAGACCCGGCTCGAGCAGCGCCATCTGATCGACAGTGACGCGGTGCGATCGCATCACCGGCGCCCAGATGATCTTGGCGATCGCCTCACCCTTGGCATAGTCCTCTTCCGGGCCCTGCATCAGCGCACTAACCATGTGCTGCTTGGCTTTGACGCCGCCGAAATAGTCCTTCTTGGCCGCCATGTCGGTTTCGTCGTTGAAGATCGGCGGATGACAGGGATGGGTGACGAAATAGGTCAGGTCCGGCCGCTTGGGCAGATGGCCGGCGAAAGGTGCCGCGGCGTCGAGCACCACCACCATCGTACCTGGCACGAGTTTGCTCTCGATGCTCGCCGCGACCTTGCCGATATGTGTATCCGGAACGGCCAGGATCACCACATCGGCGCCTTTGAGCGCGTCATCGGCACTGACGGCATCGAAACCCAGCCCCGACTTCAGTCGCTCGCGACCGGCCTCGCTGACCTCGACATGGCGTATCGTGTAAGGCGAGCCGCGAAAATTGGTCGACAGGCGGTAACCCATTTTCCCGCCGGCACCGAACAGTGCAATCGTCGTCATGTATCACTACTCCCGATGTCCAACGATGGACCAACCAATCGTCATGTTATCAACTGGTATAATCACTCTACCAAATCTTGGCAATCTGGATCGGGATGGAATGCCGATGATTCATGCCGGACCATCCTTGGCCTGCATGTCTGGCGCTGGTCGAAGCTCGCTAGCTATGCCCGTCGCAATGGCGCCGATGAACAACGCAGTCAGCGAGACAAGACATCGAGATGCTATTCACTTGGCCCATTGCGGAACGTGCAGCAGCTCACGCAGGCGGATCGGCAAGCTGGACGAAGCGCGCAATTCGGAACAGCTTGCCTCCCAACGCCCGAGATACTCGGCGATCGGTAGACCGGTGCGGCCGGGCCAGCGGTTGAGTGCACCCAGCGCCTCGACGCAATCCGGCGCGCGGTCGTATTCGGCGAGGATGGTCACGGACATCGCCTGGGCGAATGGATTGAGGCCGGGTATTTCGATCTCGCTGCGATGGTCGGCGAACCACGCCGCGGCGTCGCTGGTGAGCCCCTGGCTGTCGGCAAGCGCGGTATAGCTTCGGATGATGTTTTCGCGATACTTGGCAATGGCATCGCCGAAGGCGTTGTCGCCGGCGAAGGGCGGGGCCTCCTTCCAGCTTTTCGCCAGACGCCCGAGCCCGCGCAGCGAGTGGGCCTCCACCATTGCTTCCTCGAGCCACTGGCAGGGCGCCGCCGGTTTGGCGTCCGCCTGCCAGCTGTYGCAGAGTACATGGCCGAGCTCGTGGCCGAACTGGTAGGCGAGCTTCGACCAGTCACGCTCGCCGATATCGACGATGATCCAGGCCATGCTGGTGCCGTCGGGATGCAGCCAGATCGCCGGCGTGCCGGAAGTGTGCTCGTCGACACGCAGCCGCGTCGGCTGGCGGTCGGAGACAAGGCGGACACCGTCAAGGCATGCGTGCCGCATGCGCTCGACGACCTGATCTGCCGCGCCCTCCAGCATGCGGCCCCAGTCGCCGGCAAGCTCGATGGGTGCGGTGAGGAGGGTGGAGGGAGCGGCCATTGCAGGAGTAAGGCCCCAGCAGGTCAACTTGGGCTGAGCAAATAGCATTGGTGCGCTTCCTGCGCCAAGGATGAAATCACGCCGTTTCATATTCGATCTGCCCTCCAAGCCCTTCTGATACCGCCTTTCAGCATGACGCTCGTCTTTGGCAAATTTCGGAAAGTCGCTTACCTTGCGATGGAACCAAGAGA
>NZ_JBFULQ010000760.1:0-2065 GCF_054049815.1 Mesorhizobium sp. P5_C1
ATACCTGCCTGACCTTCCGCGACCTGACGCTTGGCTACGGCAGCCACCCGGCGATCCATCATCTTGACGGCAAGATACGCAAAGGCTCGCTGACTGCCGTGGTCGGCGCCAACGGCTCCGGCAAATCGACGCTGATGAAAGGCATTGTCGGCGTCCTGAAACCGATGGCCGGCGAAGTCATCCGCGCGCCTGGCGTGCGTGCCGCCTATCTGCCGCAGCAATCGGAACTCGACCGCTCCTTCCCGGCGCGGGTGGTTGACCTGGTCTCGCTCGGCCTGTGGCCGCGGCGTGGCCTGCTCGGCCGCCATACTAGGGAAGATCGCGATTCCGTCAGCCGGGCGCTGATGGCCGTCGGTCTCGGCGGCTTCGAAAAGCGGCCGATCGACACGCTGTCAGGCGGCCAGTTGCAACGCACGTTGTTTGCGSGAGTGCTGCTGCAGGACGCCGACCTCATACTGCTCGACGAGCCGTTCAACGCGGTCGACGCCAAGACGGTCGGCGACCTGATCGCGCTGATCAAGCATTGGCATGGCGAAGAGCGCACTATCCTGGTCGTCGTCCACGATCTGGACCTGGTGCGCCAGAATTTCCCCGAAACGCTGCTGTTGGCCCGCCAGCCGGTTGCCTGGGGGGAAACCAGGGAAACGCTGAAGCCGGAGAACCTGTTGCGCGCCCGCCGCTTCCACGAAGCCTGGGAAGAGAATGCGCCCTGGTGCGAGCCGGACGGGCATGCTCATGACCACGATCACGACCATCATGGCCACGCTCACGGGCATGACCATCACCACGGTGCCGGACCGAGGGCTGCCTGATGGACACGCTTTACGGTCTCTTCATCGCGCCCTTCGCCGATTTCGGCTTCATGCAGCGGGCGCTGATCGGTTCGCTGATGCTGTCGCTCGGCGCCTGCCCGGTTGGCGTGTTCCTGATGCTGCGGCGCATGAGCCTGTCCGGCGACGCCATGGCGCATGCCATCTTGCCGGGTGCCGCCGCCGGTTTTCTGCTCTACGGCCTGGAAATCCTGCCGATGACCATTGGCGGGTTGATCGCCGGCGTCATCGTGGCGCTCGGCGCTGGCGCTGTCTCGCGCTTCACCATCCAGCGCGAAGACGCCTCGATGGCAGCCTTCTATCTGATTTCGCTCGCCATCGGCGTCTTGATGGTGTCGATCCGCGGCTCCAGCGTTGATCTCATGCATGTGCTGTTCGGCACCGTGCTGGCGCTCAACAACGAAGCGCTGACGCTGATCGGCGGCATTGTGGCGGTGACGCTGGTCAGCCTCGCCATCTTCTGGCGGGCGCTGGTCGCCGAATGCCTCGATCCGCTGTTCCTGCGCTCGGTCAGCCGGCTCGGCAGCCCGGTGCATTTCATCTTCCTTGGCCTCGTCGTGCTCAACCTTGTCGGCGGCTTCCAGGCGCTCGGTACGCTTCTATCGGTCGGGCTGATGATGCTGCCGGCGGCAGCCGCCCGTTTCTGGACCGTGCGCGTCGAGCCGATGTGCGTGCTGGCGGTGCTGATCGGCTTTGCATCCTGCATCGCCGGGCTGCTTCTGTCCTATCACGCGTCGCTGCCGTCCGGCCCGGCCATCATCCTGTCGGCCGGCGTGGTCTATTTCGCCTCGATCCTGTTCGGCACGCGCGGCATCCTGCGCGCCCGCATTGTCCATCACCGTCACAGAACGGCCTGATCCCCCGCCCCAAAAGGAGACCTTTCCATGCTGAAATCGATCCGCGCCGCCCTGGCGATGAGCGTTATAACATTAACTGCCATTGGCGCCTCGCCGGCTTTCGCGGCACCGCTGAAAGTGGTCGCCAGCTTCACCGTCATTGCCGATTTTGCCAAAAATGTCGGTGGCGACCGCATCGATGTCACCACCATCGTCGGACCGGACGGCGATGCCCATGTCTACGAGCCGAGCCCGGCTGACGCGGTGGCGATGGCCAAGGCCGACATCGTGCTGGTCAACGGCCTGCATTTCGAGGGTTTTCTGCAGCGGCTGGTCGATGCCAGCGCCACCAAGGCCTCGATCGTCACCTTGACCAAGGGCGTAACGCCGATCGATTTC